>NZ_JAYMSC010000010.1:0-276169 GCF_038900775.1 Paraburkholderia sp. JHI869 | reverse complement strand
AGCCCCACCCCGCCCGCAAGCTGATCGCCGGCACAGGCGAGGATCGGCACGTCGACGCCCAGCAGATCGGCGCGCGTGCGGCCGAACGCGTCGGCGTCCTCGCGTAGCGTCGGCAACAGCTCGGCGGGAAAACCGAGCGCGTCGATCCATTCGCCGTAGTAGCGGTGCTGCGCCAGCACGTATGCACTCGCCGAGGTCGCGTTCGTCGGCGTGGTGACACATGCGCGCTCACTGGAGAGATGCCAGAGCAACCACGTGTCGATCGTGCCGAATGCGAGCCGGCCTTCGCGGTACGCCTGCGCAACCGCCGGCGTTTCGCGCAACTGACGCGCCGCCCAGAGGTACGGCGAACGCACGCCCGCGGGGCGCCCTACGTGCTCGATCAGCGCGGCGTCCCAGGCCGGGGCAAGCTGCGCGAGTGAAGCCGCGTGGCGCGTGTCCTGCCAGACCATCGCCGGCACGAGCGCACGGCCTGTATGCGTGTCCCAAAGCACGGCGGTGGCGCGCTGCGTGGCGATTGCGAGCGCAACGACTTCCCGTTTCTCCTGCTTCGCGTGCGCGAGCGTCGCGCGGCATGCTTCCAGCGTTTTCTCGAGCGTGAGATTCGCATCCTGCTCGACCACGCCGGGTTGCGGGCTTTGCACGCGCAGCGGACGATATTCGAGGCACGACACCTGGCCATGCGCGTCGAGCACCGCGGCGCGCGTGCCGGATGTTCCTTCATCGATGGCGAGTATGACTCGCTGTGGGTGGCTCATCGCCGGGGATCCTCCATGACCGGATTCAGATACGCGCCGCGCGCACTGTCGTCTTCGAAATGCGGGGCATCGGGCTCGTTGTCGGGCGTGACGGCGCTGCGCGTCGGGTCCCAGCGGATCGCAAAGCAGATCGCGCTCGCAACGCACGGCACAGCGGCAAGAATGAGAAACGTGTGGTCGAGGCCGTAGCGCTCGCGAAAGAGCGGAAACACGAGCAGCCCGAGCGCGGCGCCGATCGAACCGAGCGCGCCGACCACGCCGTTGGCGCTCGCGCGCAACTCACTGCGAAACGAGAGCGACGACAGGCTCTTGCCATTGGCGCCCGGCCCTGCGGAGTGAAACAGAATAAAGAGCGACGGCACGACGACCGACATCCACATCGGCAGCTTCGTGCCGTAGAGACCGAGCACGAGCAGCATGGCGAACACGGCGGCAAAGCCGAACGCCGAAGCGCGCCGCAAGCCGATCTTGCGGCCGACCACAGGCGACATGAATCCGCCGACGATGCCGAACACGTTGAACAGCAGCGCGCCGAGCGTCGCGTAGACGAAGTCCTTGCCGAACAAGGCCGCGCTGATGAGCGGCAGATACCAGCCGATGGCGAAGTACTCGAGCGACTGCCCGATCTGCACGGTCGCCGCGAGAATGGTGCGGGGCAGATAGATGCCCCGGAAGATCAGCGTCAGGTTCGCGAACCCGCGCTTCGCCGGGTTCAGCACGGGCACGCGCTCCTGCGGCGGCGCGGCGACGAAGTTGCGCCCGTAGATGCGCGTCATCGCAGTGGCCGCGTCCACGATACGCTCCTTGCGCGCGAGCCACGTGGGGCTCTCCACGAGAAACAGCAACTGGAGCACGAGAATGGCCACGCTGAATACCGCAGTGGCAGCAATGGCGTAGCGCCAGATCGAGTCGCCCACCTGCCAAGAGTGGAACAGCAGCGCGAGCAGCAGATTGAGGCAGACCGCGGTGTACCACATGCCCTGCCACGCATTGAGGCGGCTTTTCAGGTGCGCGGGCGTGAACTCGGCGAGCATGGCCATGGCGATGGCGAAGTCGATGCCGTACGCCATGCCGACGAAGAAACGCCCGGCAAGCACGACCTCGAAGCCCGGTGCGAACATCACCAGCAACGCGCCCACGAGGGCGAATACCTTGGCGAGCACGAGCGGACGCACCCTGCCCCAGCGGTCGGCCATCCAGCCGCCGATGGGATTGAAGGCAATGGCAACCCACGAAGCGAACGACGTCATGAGCGCGACGTCGCCTGCGCTCAGGCGCAGGTCGCGCGTCATCGGCGCGAGGCCGGCGCTTAAAGCGGAATTGGAAAATGCGTCGAGAAACAGGCCACCCAGTGCTAGCCACCAGATGACACCGGCGCGGCCGGCTATGCCCGAACCCGAATCGATGAAGGCGATGACGTCGTCGACGCCACGAATTTTGAGCGCAGTAGTGTGTACGTGCGTTTGTACATGCGTTTGCACAAGCCGTCTCCTGTATTTTTCTGCAAGAGGGCCTATGCAATTGCTTCGCGCATAAGAGACCATCTTACAGATAGTCTCTTATCTCGATCTGCGGGGGCTAGATTAAGGTCCCGCGCGCAACGTGTCAAGACGTTGTTGATGAGCCGGATGAATACGCTTCAAGCCGCCAGCGACGCCTGCAAAGCAGCGATGATGCGAAGCGTCGTCGCGTGTGTTGCAGCTGCGTTGCGCTACGCGACGACACTCCATGACGGTTCAAGGACTCGGAAGCAGGGTCGGTGAAACCTGCGCCGCGTTGCTGATGAAGACGTTCGTCGCATCGTCCTGCAGCAAGTAGCCTTGTTTGACGAGCGCGTCCGCCGCCTTCGCAACCGCCGCTTGATAGCGCGAACGGCTGCCGCCATAAAGCGCGTTCAGCGTGGTGCGGCTATCGACGCCACCTGCCTGCGCCGCCGTGCTCACCGCGAACGGAATTGCCGCGCCATTGGAGATGCAGCCCTCGCCGATTGCGTGCCCCGAGCCGCGATAGTTCCACCCGGTATAGGTCGCGAGCGGCACGCTCACGTCCGGCACGAGAACCGTGTAGGGTTGCGCGGTGTTCACGACCGGCACGGCGTGGCTGTAGCCGGTCACGAAGACCTGGTTGTATTCGCCGTTGAAGATGAGACTGAGTGCTGTGGGCGTGGCGGACGGGCCGCTCGGCACGGTGACGCTCTCAAGATTCGGGAAGCCTGTCGCCGCTTGCGCGGACGCGTGCATCAGCGTTTCGCGATATCGTCGCCGGGCGAGTCCTTGTGAACGACTTCCACGTCGATGGTCCTGCCGTCGTCGCCGAACTCGCGCGCCTGGCGCCGCAGCGCGCGCATTCTCCACCAGAGATAGCCGGCGACGATCACGCCCACTGCGAACAGCACCGCAAGCAGCACCACCGACAACATCGCGGCCACCACCAGGACGATTGCGCTCACGACCACGGCCGACAATCGGCCGAACCACCCGTACTCGCCGATCCGGATCCCTTTCTGATATGTCGCACGCCGTGGCGACGGTGTTTCCTCGTTCTGCATCCCTCTTCTCCCTGCCGCCTTCCAGCAGAACGGCTCGCGCGAGCCTCAATCTTGCCGATGAGCGTGAAGCGTTCCGAAACATCTCTGCCCTCGCGCGCCGGTCGTCGCCGTTCAGTTAGCTGAAAACTTACCCTTCGCCAGCACGCGCCTGTGTCTATTCTAAAGAAGTAACGCAGGCCGAATCGATTCGTTTCCAGTCGCAATTGAATGGGACAACCTATCATGGCTGACACGAGCTACACGGCGCGCAAGTCCGTCGCCGACATAGTGGGAAGCGCCGATGCCGAAGGCGGCCGCGCGCTCTCGAAGACGCTGGGGGCGCCCAGCATCACGGCGATGGGCATCGGCGCCATTATCGGCGCGGGTATTTTCGTCCTCACCGGCACGGCCGCCGCACAATTTGCCGGACCAGGCATCATCCTGTCATTCGTGCTGGGCGGCATTGCGTGTGCGTTCGTCGGCCTCTGCTACTCGGAACTGGCTGCCATGCTTCCTGTATGCGGCAGCACTTACACGTACACCTATGCGACGCTAGGCGAAGTGTTTGCGTGGATCATCGGCTGGGACCTGATTCTCGAATACGCCATGGGCGCCGCGACGGTCGCCGTCGGATGGTCAGGGTATATCGTCAGCCTGTTGCGCAACGTCGGGATCGACATTCCGCCCACGCTCGCTGCCGCGCCCGGCACGACCGTCCAGCTCGCCGACGGCACGACTGTCGCCGGTATCATCAACCTCCCCGCCGTGCTGATCATCGCGATTCTCACGACGATGCTGGTGCTGGGCACGCGCGAGTCGGCACGCATCAACAATGTCATGGTGGCAGTCAAGCTCATGGTCGTGGTGGCCTTCATCGCCATCGGCGCGTTTTTCGTGCATCCCGCCAACTGGCATCCATTCGTCCCCCCCAACACCGGTGCATTCGGCAGCTTCGGGGCAAGCGGCATTCTGCGTGGGTCCGCAGTGGTGTTCTTCGCCTTCATCGGCTTCGACGCGGTATCGACCGCCGCGCAGGAAGCGAAACGGCCACAGCGCGACATGCCGATCGGCATCCTCGGGTCCCTCATCATCTGCACCCTGCTCTATATCCTCGTGGCCGCCGTGCTCACCGGGCTCGTTCCATACGCACAACTGAACGTACCCGATCCGATCGCCAAAGGAGTGGACGCCATCGGCTTTACCTGGTTCTCCGTACTGATCAAGATCGGCGCGCTAACCGGGTTGACCACCGTGATACTCGTGCTGCTGTATGGGCAAAGCCGTATCTTCTTCACAATGTCGGAGGACAGGCTGCTCCCCCATCTGTTCTCCGCCGTCCATCCGCGCCTGCACACGCCGCACCGAAGCCAGATCATGATCGGCACGGTCGTCGCCATCGTGGCGGCCCTCACGCCGATCGGCGTACTAGGCGAGATGGTCAGCATCGGGACCCTGTTCGCGTTCGTGCTCGTGTGTGGCGCGGTCATGTATCTGCGGCGCAGCGACTCCGACGCGAGCCGCCCTTTCCGCGCGCCCGGCGTGCCGATCGTCCCCATTCTCGGAATCGCGTTTTGCGTGTTGCTGATGGCAGGACTACCGCTCGTCACCTGGGTACGGCTGATCGTCTGGCTGCTGATCGGCATGCTGATCTACATGTCTTATGGCCGGCACCATTCGCGACTGCGCCATCCGGAGCGTGGCTGACGCAAACGGCGGGCAACCATGAGCGCTCACCACGCGTGTTCCGTTCGCCCGGCAATGGTTGCCCTTTGCGCGGCCTCCCTCGCAACGCTCGCGGCTTGCGGCGGGAACTCGTGCGTCAGCCTCGGCGGCGGCTGCGGTGGCACGACCGCGACGCCAAACGTCACCATCTCCGGCACGGCCGCCACCGGTACTGCGCTCGCGAGCGCGGCGGTCAACCTCAGTTGTGCGCAGGGCTCGGGCTCCACCCTGACCAACGGCGGTGGGCAATACACGATCACGTTCGATGCCACGCCTCCCTGCATCCTCACCGTGACCTCTGGCGGCGTGAGCCTGCATTCGCTCGCATTCGCCGGCGGCACCTTCAATACGACGCCGGAGACCGAGCTGATGCTCGTCTACCTTGCGTCACAACTCGGCACTAGCGAGAGCGGCTTGATAGCGGGCTTTCCGACCAGCTCACAGTACCAGCAGGTGCTGGCAAACCAGGCCGACGTGCAGGCAGCGCAATCCGCGGTCGTCACGAATCTGCAGCAGCACTATACGGTCACGCTGACGGTGCCGGCATTTCTGACGATGGCCTTTACGGTCGGCCAGGCTGGTGTCGACAGTGATCTAGGCATACTGACGGCCGCAGGGGCGATCGACGCCAATGGCCTGCCCGATCCGGCCGCCGTTTCGCTGCTGTCCGCGGCGGGCGCCGCTCATCCGCTTGGCACTACGTCAGCACCTTCCTCGGGGACTGGCGGTACGGGCAGCGGAAGCGGAATGATGTGACGTGTACCTTTTAACGTCTGAACGACGTTGTATCTCCACCCTCTAAGAAAACCCCCTCGTCCGACGGCAATCGTCTCTCTGGAATTCGACCAGGTATTCCATTCGCGACGCCCTGCCACGCCTCGCGCGCACGCGTGCGCCGTAATATTGAAGCCATACGAAACAGGCAAGCAACCGGAGGACTGAACATGCTTATTCTCACTGGCGTTATCGTGATCGCCGCCGTGGCGATCTGGAGCGTATGCCGGCGTTTTCGCCCGCGCCAAAACTGATACCGTGACGGGCAGTTTCGCCGTCCTCATCGCAGGAACCCGCCACGCCGGCGGGTCTTTTCGTTTGCGCATCTGAATGACGCGAATTCGTGGATCTGCCAGCCGCCGATTGCGCGCACGGTCAATAGATGATGAAACCGGTTGATCTCGGTGCATCCTCAATGGAGTTCACTCCTGTATGTTCCCGGATTTCGATATTCCGTCGGAGGAATGCCCACGTTTCGCCAGGTTCAACGAGCACTGTGCGATCCGTTCGAGCTAACTGAGGACGCTATCGTGCGAATTTCGTGAGCCCTATGCGAGCGAAAAGAATTCCGCCATTCAACTGACGTGTTGCGACCAGCAAGTCGAACGGCACAGACCGTGATTTGCGTCCAGCGCGCGATCCACACCGCCATGCCGGGCAAAGCTGCGCACGGATCATGCTTTCCCGGTAGCTGATAAAGACTCTTATTCACGCCCGGCGTTCGACGTAGATCCCGCGCATGACTCGTGGTTGGATCTGCGCGGGACGCCCGGAAACTTTTCCGATGCCAAATTTTCAAAAAGGCATGAACGAAAGCGCGCAACGAACGGCAGCTTCATACGTATCACCTGCTCAGGATTGTTGAGTCGCGTGGCAAACGTCGACTCAGGTCCCGCACCTGTTGCGCAGCCACGATGGGATCAGCGCGGCGATCATTCATAGTTATCCTCAATAACATCGCTTCATCGCACACCGTGGCACATCGTATGCGCGAGGCGGCTGTTGGCGTACGCACAGAGTCTGTGCGCTGCACCGGCGCACTTCCCGAAGGGTTTGTACGAGGAAAGGGGCGGACGATGAACCGAGCGACGAAACACGCGGTGACATGGGCGGTAGCTTTAGCGCTGTCCGGCGCGGCTTATGCAGCGGCAGGCGGGAACGGTGGCAATGGTGGCAACGGTGGCAACGGCAATGGGGGCGGCCACGGCGCAGGCGGTAACGGCGGCGGTAACGGCGGCGGCCACGGTGCGGGTGCAGGCGTCGGAGCGGGTGTGGGTGGCGTCGGCGCGGGCGTTGGCGCGGGCGTGGGTGGCAACGGTGCGGGCGTTGGCGCGGGCGCCGGTGCCGGTGCCGGTGCCGGTGCCGGTGCCGGTGCCGGTGCGGGCGGCAACGGTGCCGGTGCCGGTACGGGCGCTGGCTCCGGCGGGAATGGTTCGGGATCGGGTGGCGGCGGCGCCGGCTCAGGTGGCAGCGGTGCCGGTTCAGGTGGCAGCGGTGCTGGCTCAGGTGGCGGCGGCGCAGGCTCAGGTGGCAGTGGCGCAGGCTCAGGTGGCAGCGGTGCCGGCTCGGGTGGCAGCGGTGCCGGCTCGGGTGGCAGTGGCGCTGGTTCGGGAGGGGGCGGCCACGGCACGGGTAGCTCCGGCACGGGTAGCTCCGGCACGGGTAGCTCCGGCACCGGCAGTTCGGGCACGGGTAGCGCAGGTGCCGGCAGCGGTGGCAACGCGAGTGCAGGCGGCCCTGGCGCGGCGCCGGGCGGCGTTTTGGGAAGCATGTTCGCCCGGTTGCGCATGAGGCAGAGCGAGTTCGCGATGATGCCCCGAGCCGCGCCAGACGTGAACGCCAGAGCGAACGCAGCCCCGGCCACGTACAGCCGGCCGAGCGAAACTGCTGCGGGCGGCGGCACGAAATCCCAGGCGGCAGCCACCTCGGATACCGGCTACGGCCCGCCAGGCGTCACCGGCACGGACACCGGCGCTCGCGGCACGGCGGCGGCTGTGCCGGTCAGGAGCGACTACAGCCCGCCGAGTATCACCGGCACCAGCCTCGGCTCGGGTCCCTGGGGCGGCTACGCGGTGGATACGGGTGGTATTGAACCACCTATCCTGACCCCCAGCGGACCTGTCAGGTGATCGAGGGCGATTGTCACACCAAACCGCCACAGCGACGAGTTGCCCCCGTCCCGACGCGAGTTTGCGTGCCGCTTGCGTCAGTTCCTCGTCTTGATCGGCAGATGGCCGTCAGCCGTGCATCGCTACGGCGCCGGCCGCTGCAGAAGCGCTCAGCATCGTCCTTCAGGATTGGCTTCGTGCTTACCCACGCAGCGTTTTCGCGTCAGGCCAAAGCGACGGCCGAGCTAACGCGGCATTCGTCCGTGCGTCTTTGCGAAACGAGCCTCGATCGTGTCTCGCACAGTCCAGCCGCCCTTCTTCGAAAAGTTGCAGCGCGATGAAGGCAACAACTGTGATGTTCAGTGCTTAGCAGTCCTGCGCGAAGAACCGCAATCGACACACCAGGAGTTTTTCCGCTTGCAGTTGTTTCCGCAAGGAATCGAGTGAGATCGGACATCGGTTCGCCCACCAGCCGCATTTTTGCGGATTGTACCGGCTCTTCAGCGCGCCCTCAGCCCTGCTTGCGCGGCGCCGAAGTCAACGCGAGTGCCGAGCGCTCGACGGCGTCGGCGATCCGCTTCGACAGCGCTGGATCCGGTACCGCCCGCGCCAGCGTGACCCCGCCGGACAACATCGCGAGCAGCGCGATCGCCTTGTCGTCGCGCGCCGCGCCGGCTTCGTCGGGCAGCCCCGCCGAGACCTCCTCGATCAGGCGGCGCAGCTCCACCTCATAGGCTTCGCGAGTCTCGGCGTCGGCGCGAACCATCTCGGGCGAAAAGCTCGGCAGCGCGCAGCTTTCGCCGATGTCACAGGTGCGCTTTGGGCCCAGATAGAACCCGACGAACGTCTTGAGCCAGCGCTTGCCGTGGCTCGTCTTCAGATCGGCGACGGCGATCCGCAACTGTTCCATGCCAGCCAGAACGACCATGCGGAACGCCTCGCTCTTCGACTTGAAGTGCCCGTAGAACGCCCCGTTGGTCACGCCCGCCTCTTTGGTCAGGCCGTCGATGCCGGAGCCGCCGTAGCCATCGCGCCGGAACAGTCGGCTCGCTGCATCGACGATGCGTTTGCGGGTTTCGGTCTTGTGCTCGGCGGTGTAGCGCATCGGAATCTCCCATTCGGAGCGATCGCTCTTTTTCTTGATTAAAGAGCGATCAGTGTCTATACATAGAGAGCAGTCGCTACATATATACCACTAACTGCAGTCACTGACACATGAGGAACTGACATGCCTATTACGCTGACCGTATCCGAGGGCGTGCTGTCCACCGCAACCGAAGCCCATACCTTCGCGGCCTTGACGCAGGCACTGTTGAGCGTCGCGCAACTCGAAGGCAACGCGTTCATGACGCGCAACGTAATCGGGACGTTGAACGTGATACCCGCTGGACGCGTGTTCTCGGCCGGCAAGCCTGCCGCCGCGGCGTTCGTCGAACTCACGCTGCCGCAGATCGCGCTCGCGACGCCTGAGGCCAAACAGGCTTTCACCGAAAAGGCGACCGCGATCCTCGAACAGGCGGCAGGCGGACGCCTTGCGCGGGACCACATCTGGACCAACATCGTCTATGCAGCGGACGGCTCATGGGGAATCGCGGGCCGCGCCCACAGCAATGCGGACCTGGTCGAGGCGATACAGGGGGCGGCGATCTAGTGAGCCAGGGGCTCGCGCGCGTTCGTCAGGTGCATGTGCGCGGGAGGTTCCATTTCGTCAGTATATTGAGCCGTCGTTGCCTGGCGCAACGACGGCTCTAGTGCACACTTCCAATGTGGCAAGAGGCTTGCGTGCACAGCGAGCGCACTCGCAGGTTTGGCCCAGCGAGCAGATGTTCGCGTGGGAAGTACAAAGGACTGCAAAAGGTCGACCTAGTGAGACGACGAAGCTTACGATCCGCCAAAGAACACCGGCCTCATCCCACTTGGGCTGGCCGGATGTCCCATCTGTGACGAACCGTTGGTCGCAGGGCCGTAGCCGCTGCTTTGGTCTGCGGCACCGGCGTTGGCAGCCGACATATTGGCAGGAAAGTCGACGGTATTCGCATTGGCCGGATTGAAGCCGGCTTGCTGAAGCTGAGCGATCTCTCCCTGCACCTGTGCGCGCGTCAGTGCGCCCTCCGACTGCGCCAGCGCAGCAATTGGCACAGCAACGACGGCGACCGCGCAAACTGAGTGGACTAAGGTCTTCATCATGATCCAGCTCCTGGTTATCTCCAACCCGGTCTTGCTCGACGCAAAGCTGACCGCTTCGAGCAGGACCTCAGTCGAAGGTACAGCGAAATATCCTGTTCAACACTCTCACTATAATTTTTCGGGGACACGCTGGCCTCCATCACTTGATGGAGATTGGCCAGAAATGCGGCGCCCCGGGTCGCTATTGGCTCGCAGGCTTGCTTGTGGCGGCGTCACTGGCCGCCTTCTGCTTCTTTGCCGCCTCGTGGTGCCCCACCGCACAGCCGGCTGCCGCGCCCGCCGTGCCGTGCTTGCCAGCAACGTGGCCGGCAACGCCACCAACGGCGGCGCCTTTCATGCATCCCTCAGCCACTGCCGATGCGGGCAAAATCGCCGGAACCGACACCGCAATGGCAAAAGAGACAATTAGCTTTCTCATGGCAAGCGCTCTGTAGATGAAGTGGATCGAGGCATCTGGACGCCGGTTGGCTCCGTTCCAATCCATCACGCAATGGCTATGCCCGCCACCGCATACGCTATTTTTCGATCGATTAATATTTGCTAACGTCTCCACACGCGTCGTGCTGGCGTCAAACAGCGTCACGGGGAAAGTGAGAATGCGCTCAATTCGGAGGTGCGTGTCAGCAGCACCTGGTGATTGAGATACAACGCGTAATCCGATTTGATGACCTTTTTCACGCTGGGCGCATACCAGTAGGTTTCGGTGAATGGCGCACTGTACATGCGATCGAGCTGCCCGGCGTTCACTCCGTGGCTCACTATCTTGAAGGCATCGAATGATCCGGCGGGTACCTGCACCCGCTCGAATGCCACGATCTCATCGTGGCCGCTGACGTCAATGGTTCCGAGCGCGAAACGGCGGATATGATGGAAGTCCCAGCTTTTCCCCACCGCCATGGGGAAACACAGGCTTCCGTTGCTTGGCTCGTACGTTGTTCCGTTGCCATCTCGCGTCAGGTTTCCCTGATTGTCGTACTCGACATACTTTGGCGCCCCGCCGTTCCACGAGGACGACAGCGTCGTCCTCGTTTCTGTGACCGCCACGACGGACATGACAAGAGGGGTCCCGGGCCTGGCGTCAGTTCTCCCCCATATGAACGTCCACGTGTCGCCGACCTTGTAGCTCGGGGCGGCTGCCGTGGGCGCGCCCGGCTCACTTGCCGGCTCCTGTGCCGCGGAGGGATGGGTCAGCCAGCTGATCAGCATTGCTGCGTAGCAAGATCGCCTCGCGAGCATCTGCAGGTATGCCGTCGCGCGCCGGGCTTTCATGACTCACCTCCAGGCCGCGCTCACACCCGAACAAGCAAAAACGGCGGCACCTAAATGAGCATAGACCTTGCGCGCCACGACGTATTCCCTTCGGTCGTGCGCACCTGGCATGACTTGATCTGACCAGGCGATTCCCGCAGGGGACGTGTGAATCGCTTCACTGCTGTGCTCGCCCGAGGCTTAGGACAACCTTTGCCAGAAGAAAACGAAAGCTAAGCGTCAGCTAAGGTTCGTCAGCGTAGACTTTCTGAAATTGACGCAGTTCCTATCCTCATTCACAGTCGTCGTGGAGACGGGCAATGACCATAGCGCATTCACCTCATTCATTAGTTAGCCTAAGCAAAATTCCAGAAATCACGCTGTCCTTCTGGATCATCAAAATACTTTCAACCACGGTCGGCGAGACCGGTGCGGATTATCTGGCTGTCAACGCCGGGTGGGGACAAGGCATCACGCGGGCCGTGATGGGCGCCCTGCTTTGCGCCATTCTCGCGCTGCAACTCGGATCGCGCCGTTTGCGACTGTGGCTTTACTGGCTCGCGGTCGTGCTAGTCAGTATCGTTGGCACGCAGATTACCGACCTCTTGACCGACGGACTTGGCGTCAGTCTCTATGTGAGTACCGCTCTCTTTTCCGTTGCGCTCACGGCGATCTTCGCGATCTGGTATGCGAAAGAACGCACGTTGTCGATTCACACGATCGTCACCCGCCGGCGCGAATTGTTCTATTGGGCGGCCATTCTCTGCACATTCGCATTGGGAACAGCCGCTGGCGATCTGGCGACAGAAGCCGCCGGACTCGGTTTTACGCACGGCGCCGTCATATTCGGCGCTCTGATCGCCGGGACCTGGCTGCTTTTTCGCGCAGGTGTGAATCCTGTGGCGACATTCTGGATTGCCTACGTTCTGACCCGGCCATTCGGCGCGGCACTGGGCGATCTGCTAACGCAAGCGCGAACTTACGGCGGACTCGGCCTTGGCGCGCAATGGACGAGTGCCCTATTTCTGGCAGCGATTGCCGGGATGGTCGCCACGGTCGAATTTCAAACGCGATCGCATGGTGCGACCTCGCAAACCCGATAAATACGAACGCTTTTCAAAGGAGCCGTCATGTCTATTCGATTCGCCACGCTCATGCCCGTTTTCATCGCTTACGTGGTTCTCGCTACAAGCGCGTGTTCCCGAACCTCCGACTCCACAGCGTCGCATCCAGCCAGCAGCGCTTCAACTCAAGTCGCCGCTCCAGCTACGGCCAACACAGTATCTGCGCTTGGCGACCTGGCGCCGTTTCGTGCCATTGCCGCCGACGTGGCCACGAAGGTAGACAGCGGCGATCTGCCGGCAGCCAAGGCGCGCATCAAGGATCTGGAGATTGCCTGGGATGAGGCCGAAGCGGGGATCAAACCCCGCGCGCCAGCCGACTGGCACCGGGTCGACAAGGCCATCGACCGGTCATTGGAAGCGCTGCGCGCAGCAACACCGCAAGCAGCAGACTGCAAAGACGCCTTACAAGCGCTGCTGACCACGTTCGACAGCTTGCAACATCGCGCATAGCGTGGTCGTATTGGCGGGCGACAGCCACGCGTCGCTGCCGATCAATGCGCGAAGCTGATCGCCATGCCGCCATCCGGACGCGAGACGATGCCCATCGGAATGCTGTAGATCGCGCGGAGCGTGTCGGCTCGCATCAACTCGGCGGACGGTCCATGCACGAGCAGGCTGCCGTCCTTGATAAGCGACCT
Source organism: Paraburkholderia sp. JHI869 (assembly GCF_038900775.1). Lineage (NCBI taxonomy): Bacteria > Pseudomonadati > Pseudomonadota > Betaproteobacteria > Burkholderiales > Burkholderiaceae > Paraburkholderia > Paraburkholderia sp. JHI869. Next base: position 263,083 of record NZ_JAYMSC010000010.1, on the reverse strand, counting down.
TGTGCGCGAACGCCCGGCTTTCCCACACGCAGCCGCAGTTCGTCTACACGACGCGCGGCGTGCTGCGCGTCATCACGCCCGACGGCGCCTGGACGCTCGGCCCGTACCGCGGCTTGTGGATCGCGCCGCTCGTGGCGCACGAGTTGCAGGCGGTCAGCCCGGTGGAGATGCACACGATCTATTTCGAGGTCGACGTAGATGCGCGAGGCGCAACTGGCGTCCGAAGGGCTGCTGCCGCTGCCGAAGGACCGCCGCCTGCAACAGATTTGCGGCCAGCTGATGGACGCGCCCGCCGACAACACGCCGCTCAACGACTGGGGCATGCGCGTGGGCGCGAGTGAGAGCACGCTGGAGCGCGCCTTTAAGGACGAGACCGGCCTCACCTTCGGCCAATGGCGCCAGCGCTTGCGGCTGGTCGAATCGATCTCGCGGCTCGCCAAGGGCATGGCGGTCTCGGCGATCGCCACCGAACTCGGCTACCGCAACTCCAGCGCCTTCATCACGATGTTCCGGCGCGCGATGGGCGAGACGCCCCAACGTTTCCTGCGCAATCGCAACGGGCTGGAGCGGGTTACAGTGCTGCAGACACCATAAGCAACAGCGCGCCCCCGACGTCTGGCTGACGGCGAACGGCGCGTCGCTGCTGACGCAAGCTTGCGCATGAGCGCTGGTGCGGCGGACCCAGTGGCCGATTGGGTCGACAACCGAGGCATCCACGAGAGTTCAGAACCGGGTCAATATACCGATGCCATACCAGGTGGCCGGTGCTTGAAGCGTCGGTGCACCCAGTAATACTGCTCGGGAAACTTAACGACCTGCTCCTCAAGAAACGCATTCATGCGGCGTGCGTCGACCTCATCGCTCCCCGATGGGAAGTCCGCGAGCGGCTCGAAAATCGTCAACTTATACCCTTGATAGTTCGGGAGCACCTCAGTCACGAACGGAACAACCCGCGCGCGCCCCAGTCTCGCGAGACGCGAAACGGCCGTTAGCGTGCAGGCGGGAACACCGAAGAAAGGGACAAAAACAGAGCTGTCGACGCCATGGTCCATATCCGCCGCGAGCATGACGGGTTTGCCGGAACGCAACAACGCCACGATCTTTTTGGCGCTGGTCGCGCGCTCGATCATTTCTGCCCCGAATCGCCCGCGTTGCCGCTTGGCCAGCGCGCATAGGGCCGTGCTTGACATACGTGTGTACAGCGAGGCAACCGGGAGGTGCGTCGAGTAGAGCATGCAACCGACCTCAATGCCCACGAAGTGAAACCCCATGAAGATGGTGGGCGGGGCCGCGTCGTCGTCGAGATCGATTTTGCTTTCGATCTGGACGATATCCCGGATCGCCTGCGCACTGCCAAACCACTGGATGCCGCGCTCGAGATAACTGCGAACGACGTGGCGGAAGTGATCTCTTGCGAGCTTCTGATGTTCGCTGCTGGTCTTCTCGGGGAAGCAAAGACGCAAGTTCACCAGGACGATATGCTTGCGGCGGCTCGGAAGCGCATACAGCGCAGTGCCGACAACCATCCCGAGCCTTGCAACAAATTTGTAAGGAAGTACGGAAAGCGTGCGTAGCAACGCCACGATGAACACAAAACCGAGGCGTTTCAAAGATTGTCCCCTCTGTATTGTAAAGTTTGGAAAGCGCCGCCGAACGCCATGCAGGCGAACTTTCCGCTCGTCGCCGCGTCATGGAAATGTTTTCGCTCAAGCTACTAACTACGGTCTACAGACTGCATAGCCCAAGTTGCGATCATTGGATGACAAGGACGACTTGCGAGTCAGGCAGTGTAGCAGGCGGCTCAGGTGTGACGCACTTCGATTCTGGTCGTGAATCGTCGACACCAGCGACGACTCGGTTCCACAACCCACAGTGAGTTCCTGCTGGTAGCGGTTGTGCGAACGGCACTTCCACGCCGAAAGGAGACCTCAATCGTGGCAGACAGTGAACGGCGGGAATGGGTCGGGTTATGCCCTTCGCATAATCCGCTGTGCGTATGGTCATGTCTAAGCGGCGTCGGACTCAGTTCGGCCAGAAAGCGTCGTTAACTCGCAAACAGGTCCAGACACCTGGTTGTCCGCTTTGCCCTGGCAAGCGCCCGATCCATTCACCACGGTGAACGTTGAAATCATCGGTTCAAACGGCTTGCCTCATGAAGCGATTCGCCGCCTCACCGGTAAGGCACAAACTTGCCCGGTTTGCAAACTGCAAATTGCGATCGGACATTGTGAGAAAATCGCCGCACAAGCAATCGCCCTCTCGTGACGCCCCCGCCTGGATTGAGCTGTCTGCGAGAATCTCCTGGCTAGCATAACCAACCCTTGAAGACGCTACTCACCCATCGAGCCTCGGTGCTCCACACATTGCTTAACGATGCAATCTCGCTGCTCTCCCGCGGACAAACTCGGGAGGCTTTAGCGAAAGTGACGAAGGCGCTGAAGTTGCAACCGGGGAGTGTAGCGGCGCTCAATATCGCCGGGGCTTGCTCCCATAGGCTCGGGAAACTGAAAGAAGCCGAAATGTATTGGCGGCGGGCATTGAAGGAAGATCCAGACTATGCCGATGGCCACAACAACCTGGGCATTCTGCTCAACCAGACAAAGCGCTTCTCCGAGGCCGAGACGGCCTGGCGGCGAGCCCTGAAGATCCGGCCGGACCATGCCGATGCCCACAATAACCTGGGCAATCTGTTCAACCAGACAAAGCGCTTTCCCGAGGCGGAGGCGGCCTGGCGGCGAGCAGTGGAAATCCGGCCGGACCATGCCGATGCTCACAACAACCTGGGCAATCTGCTCAACCAGACAAAGCGCTTTCCTGAGGCCGAGGCGGCCTACCGCCGAGCCCTGGAGATCCGGCCGGACCATGCCAACGCCCACAACAACCTGGGCAATCTGCTCAAACAGGCGAAGCGTTTCTCCGAGGCTGAAGCGGCCTATCTCAATGCGCTGACGTTCCAGCCGGACCATGCCGACGCACTCAACAACCTCGGCAGCCTGCTCACGCAGGTAAAGCGCTTTCCCGACGCCGAGGTGGTCTACCGTCGAGCCCTGGCGATTCGACCGGGCCATGCCGAGGCCTGCTACAACCTGGGCGCGCTCTTGCTCCAGACGGGCCGCTTGTCTGAGGGCTGGCCCCTTTACGAAGCCCGTTACCATGAGGACATGCCTGGAGGGATCGTCAGGCCCTCGCTTGCCTATCCACAGTGGCAGGGCGAATCGCTGGAAAATAAATCGATCCTGGTCCATTGCGAGCAGGGTTTTGGCGATCAGATCCAGTTCGTGCGCTACGTTGCCGGCCTCAAGGAAAGGGGAGCCAGTCGCGTTACCCTGATCTGCTCCGCTCCCCTGCGACCGCTCTTTGAAGACATCGCTGGCGCTGATGTCGTGCTGACTACCGATGAGCTTGCGAAGGCACTCTCCCATGATTACTGGACCTTCCTGCTCAGCCTGCCCTTGCGCCTCGGCACTACCCTCGACTCCATTCCCGCCAGGCTTCCCTATCTAAAGGCTGCTCCGGATCGCCTCAGCGTCTGGAGACCACGCCTGCCGGACGCGAAGCTACGCGTCGGTTTGGTCTGGGCGGGCAACGCCGCTCAACAGAACGACGCAAACCGCTCGCTGCCAGGTCTCGCGACATTGGCGCCGCTTTGGGACATTCATGGCGTCCACTTTGTCAGCTTGCAAAAGGGCCAACGTGAAGAAGAGGCGGCAGCACCGCAATCCCGGCAATGGCTCACGCACCTGGGGGCAGACATCAAGGACTTTGCCGACAGCGCAGCAATCGTTGCCCAACTGGATCTGGTGATCTGCGTCGATACCGCCATCGCACACCTTGCCGCCGCACTGGGGAAGCCTTGCTGGATCTTGCTGCCGTCTGTCAATGCAGCCTGGCGCTGGCTGGACGAACGCACTGATTCGCCGTGGTATCCGGGGACCGTGCGCCTATTTCGTCAGCGCCATCTGCATGACTGGGCCCCCACCATCCTTGAGGTTGCGCAGTCATTGCGTCAATTTTGCCAGGAGCGCCGGCTCGATTGACGCCTGGATTGTGCGGGCCCGCGCAGTTTTCTCTTTCAGCGCGGGCAGGCGGCGCGGCGACCACTACATCTACGATAAAAGGCCGTGAATCATCGAGACGGCAATTTCACAAGCCGCACCGTCGAACGGCGCGTGATATCGAACCAGGTGTTGCCTGCTCGCTCGAGGAGAGACGCTTTCCGATCGAAGCCGCATGTATGATCGTTCCATTTTCCACGCCGCCAATGAGGGTGTCCCGGTCGAAAGGCAGTTATAGGTCGGTTACGTGCGTCCCCATCGGGCAATTGTCGGCCATGAGCGGTCGTTGGAACAGTGCTCATAGATCGGCGACAATCGGACATTCTGGACAGCCAATCTTTCAATTGCGCTGATGTTCTGTCCACTGCATGCTTAATGTGCAGCCAGATTCGCGCCGCTCTTGTCGACGGTAACTATCTCGGGCTCGCCGTTCTGTTCACCTTCTCGAAGTAACAGCGAGCTACTTGACCGCGCTAACGCGACAAAGCCTTCCAGATCTTCAAGGACGTAGGGCCGGAGACACATCGAACCCGTTCGCCACATCATGACCACAGCAAGAAGCCTGGCGCTCATTCTGGCATGCGTGTTTGCCTCTTCTCAGCAAGGCCACGCGCAATGTGTCGACCTGGTCGCCAGTCTTGACGACGGTCAGTTGATGCAGTCACGAATTGCGCTGGTCGACCGTGCCACGCCTACCGAACAGATCCGCATCCTCGCCTACATCTTCGAAATCGATCAGACCGGCGGGCTGCTGTTGCATCATCTGGTCGAGGCTGCGCGCCGAGGCGTGCCGGTCAAGCTGCTGATCGACGGCATCGGCCCCGAGCCGCTCTACCCGTTCGAGGACGAGCTCATCGTCGCCCTGCACGAGGTGGCTCCCGGCATCGAACTCCGAATCTTCCATCCACGATCCGATCTCGTCGAGATTTCGCATCGCATGCACGACAAACTGTTCCTGGTTGGCGACACGGCCGTGATCGGCAGTACCTCGATCTGGGATGCGAGCTTCCGCAACTGGCTCAGCGAGCGCGATCTGATGGTGTCGGGCGACGCCGGCCAGGATGCTTCCTCCCTGCACGCCATGTACCGGCATTTCGCCTTGTTCTGGAATAGCCCGGAAGTGGTTCGACCCGAGCCGGAAAAATTCCTCAAAGTCGCAAGTCCTTATCGCGTCTCGCAGGGTTATGCGACGCTGGACCCGGCGCGCATTCATTATTGGCACGAATGGCTGCTGACTCCGCTCGATGCTGCAGCCCGCGCGACAGACCTGGCCGCTACCGATACACCAACTGCCTCCGATACGCCCAATGATCCCGCCGCTGCGCCCGCGTCCGGGGCGTATTTTGATCCCGCCTGGATGCCGATCGCCTGCGAGCGCCTGCGCTATGTCCATGACTGGCCCGACAAGCGCTCGCCAGGCACGTTGCAGGACATGCTGCAAGCATTCGATACGGCGCAGCACGAAATCGTGATCATCAACCCCTACCTGATCCTGGTGCCGGAACTGCGCGAGGCGCTTGAGCGCAAGCGGCGCGAAGGTGTCCACGTGATCCTGGTGAGCGCCTCGCTGACGAGCATCACGCAGGAATTCCCCGCGGTCGGGCGCGCCTATGCCGACGATCTGCCCGGCTTGGTAAATGCCGGGATCGAGGTGCGCGAATATTCCGACCGAGACAACCGCATGATGCACGCCAAGCTGGTCCTCATCGACGGCCATCGATATTATCTCGGCAGTTTCAATTTCGATTCGCTGTCGGCCCGCTTGAATACCGAAAACGGCCTGTGGATAGATATCCCTGAAGACGGGCTCGATCCCTTGCAAGACAGCGTGGCGTACTTCCTGCGCAACTCAAGTCCGGTGAGCGACGCCGATGGCCGCCTTCTGGCGGATCCCGATGCGCGCTGCCGGGCCGCCGGCTGCGGCGGTGCCTGGTGGTGGGTGACGATGCTAATCAGGAACTTCCTCTGAGCGCGGCGTGCCCTGTCGCTAAACTACGTGGCTGCGACAGAACCCATGAAGGCGACCATCACGGTGCAGTCAATGAATTGGCTTGCGCCTGTCCGCAACCGAAGTCGTCTTCGAGGCGTCACATCTGGAAGCGATCGCGCGTGGTGATGTAATCGCTCGCGCCGAAGCGCCCCACTGGAAAGTAGTGCTCAAGGCGCACGCGCCACGTATCCAGATCGATGAGCTCGTCGCGCGCGTGCAGCATCAGCACCTTGCCGATGAAGATATGGCGGCTCGCGGTCTCCAGTATCTCCCACAACGCGCACTCGAACGCGACCGGCGCTTGCGCGATGCGCGGCGGCTTGACGCGCGACGACGCAAGCGCGGTGAACCCCACCTGATCGAGCTCGGAAACATCAGCGGCAAAGCGCTCCCCGCAGCGATGCATCTGCTGCGCAATAGCCTCATCGGCGAGATGCACGACGAACTCCCTCTCGCGCGGAATATTCACCGCCGTGTCCTTGAGCGTGCCGTCCGCCAACCGGTTAATGCTGATCATGACGATGGGCGGTTCTTCGCCGAGCATGTTGAACATCGAGAACGGCGCGGCGTTGACGATGCCGCCTGCGCCAAGCGTCGTCACGAGTGCGATCGGACGCGGCACAATGAGACTCGCCATCAGTTTGTAGCGCTGATACTCGGTGATCGCTTCGAAGTCGATTTCCATGTCACTCCATTGCGGTTCTTTGTGCGGGTTCGATGCCGAGCAGATGCGCAAGCCCTTTCGCCCCTGGCATGTGCGATGTCTCGATACGCGCCTCCAGCTCGTGCAGATGCGCACTCATATGCGCGACAGCGCCGTGCGCATCGCCGGCCTCGAGGCAATCGAGGATCGCGCAGTGCTCGTCGTGCTCACACGGCGCATTACCCACCGGCTCGTAAGCGCCGACGATCAGCGAACAGCGCGAAACCAGTTCGGTCAAATAGTGCTCGAGGATCGCATTGCCTGCCAGCGCAGCGATGCGCAGATGAAACGCGCTTGCAAGCCGCGCCCACGACGGCTGGTCGAAGCGATGCATCGCCTCATGCTCCTCTTTCAGCTGTTCACGCAGCACCGCGATGTCAGCAGCACTCGCGCGTTGCGTCGCGAGTTCGACCAGCGAGCGTTCGAGCGCGCGCCTTGCCTCGAAGATCATGCGTGTTTCCTCGCGCGTGGGCTGCGCGATCACCGCACCCTTGTTCGGACGCAGGACGACGATGCCGTCGTACGCGAGCTTTTCCAGCGCACGCCGCACCACCGCGCGGCTCGCGCCGAACAGCGCGCACAGTTCGGGCTCGGGCAGTTTCGTGCCCGGTGTGAGCCTGCGGTTGAGCACGCCCTCGAAAATCGAGCGATAGATGTGCGCGTCTGCGCTCTCTTTCTCCGGCTTCATTCGACATCCGCCATAAGCGGCACGGTCTCGTCCACATGCCGTGCGATCGCGCCCGGTGTCGTGAGCCAGATGTCGTCGCGCGCCGCTGCGATATGCGCGAGCGCACGTCGCAATTGCCGCAGGCGATATGGCTGCCCGACGATATAAGGATGCAGCGCGATCCCCATCACGAGCGCCTGCGGCTCATGCGCGCGTTGCGTCTGCTCCAGCATTTCGTCGAACTGGTCGATGATCATGTCGGCGAAATCGCGCATATCCATCTGGCGCGCCATGATCATCGGCAAATCGTTGAGCTCCTGCGGATAGGGAATCGACCAGATCGGGCCGCCTCGCGTTTTCATGCGCACCGGACGGTCGTCGTGGCACCAGTTGAGCGTGTAGCGATAGCCGGTCTCGGCGAGCAGGTCCGGCGTGTGACGCGACTCGGAGATCCACGGCGAGAGCCAACCCGAAGGGGCCGTGCCTGAGCATTCGGTCATGCGCGTGCGGCAATGCGCGAGCAGTGCGCGCTCGCCCTCTTCGTCGAAATCGCTCTGACGCTGCGCGTTCGTATGGCCGTGGGCGATCAACTCGTCGCCGCGAGCCGCGCATGCCTCGACAAGCTCGGGGCAATGATCGTAAAGCGAGGTATTGATGAGCGTGCCGGCAGGCATGTCGAGCGCGTCGAATAGTTCGATGCAGCGCCACGCGCCCACGCGATTGCCATACTCGCGCCAGCTGTAGTTCAGCACGTCGGGCTGCGGCGAAAGCGGCCCGAGCGCCGCGCCCAGCCCTTCTCCGAACGCGAAGTGCTCCAGATTGAAGCCCAGATACACCGCCAGGTTCGCCCCATTGGGCCAGCGATATCGATCGCTATCGTGTATCGGGCGGTAGGCGAAGCGTCCATGCGTCTTCAGCGGATCAAAGTCGTTCATTGTCGAGTGTGGATGAACCAGTTTGGCCAGGTCATGCCCCAAAGCGGACGTTATCCGCACCTCGATCGCACACACGGGGCATACAAAAACGCCGACGATCGGGGTACGAGATCGTTTGCAATATGCAGGCCAATTCGTCGACGTGCGCTCATGAGCACGCGTTGAAGCCTCCACGACCACGCAGCGAAATGTAGTTCGGAACACTAATGGCATACGTCTTGCAATGGCTTGCTCGCCAGACTCCCAGCGTCTTCACACAGGACAGGCCTTCATGGTTCAACCGGCATCCACCGTGGTTCACACGAGCCCAGCGGACATCGAGCTCGTACACGTTTCGAAGCGTTATGGCGACGCGCTCGCTGTCGACGCCATCGACCTGCGCATTCCTGGCGGCGCGTACTGCTGCCTGCTCGGGCCGTCCGGCTGCGGCAAAACGTCGACGCTGCGCATGATCGCGGGCCACGAATGGGTCTCCGACGGCGACGTCCTGATTGGCGGGCGCAACGTCACGCGCGAGCAGCCCGTGGCGCGCGGCACGGCGATGGTCTTCCAGAACTACGCCCTCTTTCCGCATCTCTCGGCGCTCGACAACATCGCGTTCAGCCTCAAGGTGCGTGGCGTTGGCCGCGACGCGCGTCGAAAGCGCGCGGGCGAACTGCTCGAACTCGTCGCGATGTCGGCTTACGCGGAGCGCAAGCCCGCGCAACTCTCCGGCGGCCAGCAGCAACGTGTCGCGCTCGCGCGTGCCCTCCTCAACGAACCGCGCTGCCTGCTTCTCGACGAACCGCTCTCGGCCCTCGATCCCTTCCTGCGCGTGCAGATGCGCGCCGAGCTCAAACGCTGGCAGAAACAACTCGGCATCACCTTCGTGCACGTCACGCATTCGCAGGAAGAAGCGATGGCGCTCGCGGATCGGGTCGTCGTGATGAGCCACGGTCGTATCGAACAGAGCGGCACGCCGTTCGAAGTCTTCAATCGCCCTCGCACGGAATTCGTTGCGCGCTTTCTGGGCGGTCACAACGTATTGGGAACGAACGGGCGGCTCTTCACCGTGCGCGCCGATCATCTGCGCATCGCGCCACAGGGCGTCGCGCCCGGCACGAGCGCGGGCGGCAACGGCCTCTTGCGCATCGGCGGCCTTGCATGCACGGTGCGCGAAGCCGAGTATCAGGGCACCCATCTGCGCATGACACTCGATCCGCTCGACGGTTCGCCCGAACTCGTTTCCGTGATCAGCGACGCCGACTACGACCCGCAACGCGCCGGCCCCGGCGCGCGCGTCACTGTGTGGTGGGACGAGCAGAACGCCCATCCGCTTGCTGCATGAACACCGGCATTCACAACTTCAAAATCGAGGAGAGTCCAGTGGAAGACGAAAACACCAAGGCAGGCGCACAGGCATCCGCCAACACGGGCATTTCGCGCCGCACCTTCATCAAGGGCGCGGTGGCGGCAGCCGGCATCGCCGGATTTCCGTATGTGCATGCACAGGAAAAAATCACGCTGCGCTATCTGGGCACCGCTGTGAACCAGAGTGCGGACATCGCGAAGAAGTTCAAGGAAGACACGGGCATCGAGATTCAATACATTCCCGTCACCACCGACGACGTCACCAAACGCATCATCACACAGCCGAATTCCTTCGATATCGTCGACACCGAATACTTCGCGCTCAAGAAGCTCATTCCGGCCGGCACGCTCGCCGGGATGGACACGAAGCGCATCAAGCTCGCCGACAAGATCACGCCCGTGCTGACCCGCGGCGAGGTGAACGGCAAGAAGATCGGCGATCAGGGCACCGCGCCGAAGAAGGTGATGTTCCTGACCGGCGCGCGTTCGACCGAGTTCAGCGCGACGCCCACCGAATGGATGACGTTAATCCCGACGACCTACAACGCCGACACGCTCGGCATCCGCCCGGACCTGATCCCACGCCCCGTGACGACATGGGCCGATCTGCTCAATCCGCAGTTCAAGGGCAAGGCTGCGCTGCTGAACATTCCGGCCATCGGGATCATGGACGCGGCGATGGCGATCGAAGCGATGGGCCACGTGAAGTACGGCGACAAAGGCAACATGACGAAGGCCGAGATCGACCAGACCATCAAGGTGTTGATCGACGCGAAGCGCGCCGGGCAATTCCGCGCATTCTGGCGCGACTTCAACGAGAGCGTGAACCTGATGGCATCGGGCGAAGTCGTGATCCAGTCGATGTGGTCGCCCGCCGTCACGAAGGTTCGCACGATGGGTATCGCGTGCAAGTTCCAGCCGCTCAAGGAAGGTTATCGCTCGTGGGCGTCGGGCTTCGGTTTCCCGCGCTCGCTGCAGGGCAAGAAACTCGACGCGGCGTATGAGTTCGTCAACTGGTTCCAGGACGGCTGGGCCGGCGCGTATCTGATGCGCCAGGGCTACTACCCCGGCGTCACCGAAACGGCGAAGACCCACATGGAAGCCTACGAGTGGGACTACTGGATGGAAGGCAAGCCCGCCGCGAAGGACATTCACGCCCCCGACGGCCAGTTGCTCGAAAAGACCGGCGCCGTGCGTGACGGCGGCTCGTACAACCAGCGCATGGGCGCGATCGCCTGCTGGAACGCGGTCATGGACGAGAACATCTATATGGTCCAGAAGTGGAACGAATTCATCGCTGCATGAAGGAGCACGCCTGACCATGGCTACCGTCGACTATCTGCCGCAAGCGAAGGAAACACCGGTGCGCCATTGGCGCCCGAGCGCGTGGCTGCAAGCCACGCCCCTCACGCTGACCTTCGTGCTGTTCTTCATCGTGCCGCTCGTGATCACGCTGATCGTGAGCTTCTGGGATTTCAACGAATATCAGATCATCCCGGCGTTCACGCTGAAGAACTATGCGGCGATATTCGACGGTTGCGGCTCGTTCACCGACGTCTGCGTGACCTTCAAGACATATGGATCGACCCTGAAGTTCTGCGCGATCGTCTGGGCCGTGACGCTCCTGCTTGGATTCACGATCGCGTACTTTCTCGCCTTTCACGTGCGCACGACCGCCATGCAGACCGTGCTATTCCTCGTCTGCACGATTCCGTTCTGGACTTCAAACGTGATCCGCATGATTTCGTGGATTCCGCTGCTTGGCCGCAACGGGCTCGTCAATCAGGCGCTGATGTCGACGCATCTGGTGGAGCGTCCCGTCGACTGGCTGCTGTATTCGAACTTCTCCGTGGTGCTTGCGTTCGTGCATCTCTACACGTTCTTCATGATCGTGCCCATCTTCAATGCAATGATGCGCATCGACCGTTCCCTGCTCGAAGCCGCGCGCGACGGCGGCGCGAGCGGCTGGCAGGTGATTCGCGACGTGGTGCTGCCGTTGTCGAAAACAGGCATCGTGATCGGCTCGATCTTCGTCGTCACCATCGTCATGGGCGACTTCCTCACGGTCGGCGTGATGGGCGGGCAACAGATCGCCTCGGTGGGCAAGATCATTCAGGTACAGACGGGCTATCTGCAGTTTCCCGCCGCGGCGGCCAACGCCATCATTCTGCTCGCCGTCGTGCTGATGATCGTGTGGGCACTCACGCGCGTCGTCGATATCAGAAAGGAGCTGTGACATGGGCGGCGCATTCACGCATCGCGAGCATCGGCCCGCGAGCTTTTACTGGCTCGCGCTCGTCTTCGGGCTCTTTGTGCTGTTTCTCTACGGCCCGGTCATCACGATTTTCATTCTGTCGTTTCAAGGTCCCGAAGGCGGCCTCACATTTCCGATGCGCGGTGTCTCGCTGCACTGGTTTGCCGTGCTGCGCGACGGCGTCGGCGACGTCGACATCTGGGCCGCGTTCGGCCGCTCGGTGAAGCTCGCGCTCGCGGTCACCGTGCTGACCACGCTGTTCTCCGTGATGGCGGGGCTCGCGTTCAGGCGGCGCTTTCGCGGCGACACCGCCGTGTTCTATGTGTCGGTTGCCAGCCTGATCATGCCGTCGATCATCGTCTCGCTCGGTATCGGCCTGACGTTTCGCCTGCTGGACACGCTCATCAAGTATCTGGCGAACGAATGGGGGTTCCAGTCGTTCGCTGACAGTTGGACCACTTCGATGGGCCTCTTCACCTCGGCACTCGGCGCCCATCTCACGTGGACCCTGCCCTTCGGCCTGCTCGTGATGTTCGCCGTGTTCAACCGCTTCAATCCCGCCTTCGAGGAGGCCGCGCGCGATCTCGGCGCGTCGCCGTGGCAGTCCTTCAAGCATGTGGTGCTGCCGATCATCGGGCCTTCGGTAATCGGCGTCGCCATGTTCGGCTTCACGCTTTCGTGGGATGAGATTGCGCGTACGTCGCAAGCCATCGGCGACCAGAACACACTCCCGCTCGAATTGCAGGGGCTCACGACCTCGGTTACGACACCCGTGATCTATGCGCTCGGCACGATGACCACCTTGATGTCGCTCGTGGTCATGATCGGCGGCCTGCTAATCGTCAGATCGATCTCGAAGAAAAGAAAAGCAGCTGGCTGAAGGCTCAGGTCAGTTCGAGCACGCGCTCTCCGTCGAGATACGCGCGCACGAGGCGATGCGTTTGCGCCGTATGATGGCGCTGCCACGACGGCGCGAGCATGTCGGTGTCGAACATGCTGGAAATGGTGTAGGCATTCGACCTGTGAAAGTACGCAAGGCTCACGAGCGTCACGTACAGATGCAGCGGGTCGATACCCTTGCGCAGTGTGCCCGCCGCCTCGCCGCGCCGGATCAACGTACGGAGCTTGTCGAGCACTGGCGAGGACATCGCCCGGATCACTTTCGACTTCTTGAGCGCTCGCGCCCGATTCAGGTTTTCCCACGAGAGCAGGCACAGCAGTTCCGGATGCGCGGCAAAATGGCCTTCCGTGAAATCGTAGAGCTGAAGGATGCCGGTGACGGGATCGACCGTATTCACGTCGAGCGTCACCGCGAGTTCCGCTTCGCGCAGCCGTGAGAGCACATGTTCCAGCACTTCCACGTAAAGCGCTTCCTTGCCGCCGAAGTAGTGATAGATCATCCGGATGTTCACCTTCGCGCGCGTCGCGATGGTCTCGACGCGCGCGCCGCTGAAGCCCTTGTCGGCGAACTCCCGGATCGCGATCTTGAAGATGCGCTCGCGCGTTTTCGCGGCGTGTTGCTGGCGGCGCGTGGGCTCGTCGTTTCGGGCCCTTCTGGATACGGCGGTGCCTGACATGAAATCGCTCGATGAGTTGAACACAGCGCGACGAAACACCATGGTACTCCGTCGCGCCAACGCCGTTAGCGTTTGAACGGCTGCGTGAGCGCGGGCGGTGCGGTCTGCCGGCCGATCAAACCCGCGACCGCGACCAGCGCAAGCAAATATGGCAGCATGGCAAGCAGCGCGGTTGGCACATGCAGGCCGAACATCGGCAACTGAAACTGCATCGCCGTGGCCATGCCGAACAGCAGGCACGCGAGCGCCGTGCGGCCGATCTTCCAGTTGCCGAAAATGATCGCCGCGATCGCCAGATAGCCGGTGCCGTTGGTCATCCCTTCGGTAAAGGTATGAATATCGCCGATGGAAATGAAGCAGCCCGCCGCCGCCGACATCACGCCCGAGAACACGACTGCCCCATAGCGGATGCGCACGACGGGAAGACCCGACTGATCGACCGCACGCGGCGCCACGCCCGTCGCATGCAGCGCGATGCCCAGCGCGGTGCGGCGCATGACGATCGAGGTCGCGATCAACACGGCGAGCCCCGCGTACAGCAGCCACACTTGCCCGAACACCGGCTCGCCGATCAGCGGCAGCTTGCCCAGCACGGGCGGCGACCAGTGCGCGAGCCCCGGAATCGTGGCGTTCGAACGTTCGCCGAAGATTTCGCGGTAAGCGAGCGTGGTGCCGCCAAGCGCCAGAATGTTGATGCCGATGCCCGTCACGATCTGGTTCGCGCGCAGCGTCACGCTCAAAAACGCCTGCAGCAGCGCCAGCGGAATCACGCCTAGCATGCCGCACAAAAGACCGAGCGAAGGATGGCCCGTGAGCCACGAGAACGTCGCACCGAGAAACGCACCTGTGAGCATCATGCCTTCGACACTCATGTTGAGCACACCGGCGCGCTCGCTGACGAGCTCGCCGGTGGCGGCGATCATCATGGGCGCGGACAGGCGAATGGATGCCCCCGCGAATACCGCCAGGAGTTCGAGATTCATCGCCGCGCGCCTCCGTTGTCGAGCCACAGCGCGCCGCCCGCGAGCGCGATGGTGACGATGCCCTGCACGATTAACACGAGTGCCGACGGCACCTGCGCGACCATTTCCATATTGATGCCGCCCGAGCGCAGAAAACCGAACAGCAGCGCGGCGACGAAAACGCCCGGGATCGAACCACGGGCGAGCAGTCCGACGACGAGTCCGTCGAAGCCATAGCCTGACGAGAACCCGGCCTTGAGCGAATACTGGTCGCCTTGCAGCATGAGCGCGCCTGCCAGTCCGCTGAACGCGCCCGCAAGCGCCAGCGCGCCGACAAGCGACGACGTGATCGGCAAGCCCGCGCGTTTCGCGGCAACGGCGTTCAGCCCTACCGCTCGCAATGCGAGACCGAACCGTGTACGCGCGAGCAGAATCGCGGACGCGATGGCAAGCACGATCGTCACCGGCAAGCCGATGTTCAGATTCATACCGCTCGCGGCGAAGATAGCCGGCAGTTTCGTCAGATCGGGGATTTCGAGGGATTCGGGCAACGTCGCCGCGTTGGACATCGGCTGGCGCAGCAGCGCCTCGCTTTGCACGCACCAGTACAGCAGCCATACGGCGATGAACGACAGCAGCAAGGTGCTGATCACTTCGTTCGTGCCCGCCTTCGCCTTCAGCACGCCCGGCACGCCGCCCCACACCGCCCCGGCTGCCGCGGCGCTCAGCATCGGCACGATGAACGACAGGCCAAACGGAAGATGCGCGCAGCCGCCGTAGAGACTCGTCGCGGTTGCGACGATGCCGCCGATCGCGAGCTGCCCTTCTCCGCCGACGTTGGTCAAACTGGCGCGGTTCGCGATGACGAAGCCTGTGCCGACGAGCGCGAACGCGAGGCTGCGATTGATTGACGCTCCGATTGCGTATGGCGAGCCCCAGGCGCCGTCGGCGAAGGCAGCGAGCGCGTCCGCAACGGAGACGTGCATGAGTGCGATCAGCGCGAGCGCGGCGAGCATCGCGAACGCGACGGCCGCGGCGATCACGCCCGCCACGCGCAATCGCGGCAGGCGTGCGCGCCAGCTTTGCGTTGCACCCGCCGACGCGAACGTGGTTTGCAGTTTCATTTGCGGATTCATGTCGTCTACTCCGTGCCCGCCATCCAGGCGCCGATACGGCTGCGGTTACTCGCATTGGGTGCGCAGGTCCCCATGATGCGGCCGCGATACAGCACGACAATGCGATCGGCGACGCTCATCAGTTCGTCGAGTTCGGAGGAAATCAGCAGCACGCCGACGCCACGCTCGCGCGCCGCACGGATGTGCGAGTACACGGCGGCGACCGCGCCGACATCGAGGCCGCGCGTCGGCTGCGCCGCCAGCAGGAAGCGCAGCGGATCGAGCGTCAGCTCGCGCGCGAGCACGGCCTTCTGCTGATTGCCACCGGAGAGGCCGCCGAAAAGCGCATCGGGACTGCTTGCACGCACATCGAAACGCTGCATGAGTTCGATCGCGGCGGCACGCATTTCGCGGCGCTTCAGGAAGCCGGCGCGCGTGTATCGATCGACATGATTGATCAGCAGATTGTCGGCGAGACTCATGCCGGTGACGCAGCCCACCGCATGACGGTCTTCCGGCACGATGCCCACGCCCGCCTGCGTGAGTTCGCGCGGGCTCGCGTGCGTCATGTCGCGCCCGGCAATGAAGAAGCGTCCGGCCGACGCGTTCAGCATGCCCGCAAGCACCGCGCCGAGTTCGCTTTGCCCATTGCCTTCCACCCCGGCGATGCCGACGATCTCGCTGCGATTCACAACGAGTGTGCAGTCTTTGAGGCGCGTGACGCCTTCGGCATCGCATGCGCTCAAGCCGTCGAGTTGCAGCACTTCGTCATGCAGCGGGCGCGAGTACGGCGAAGCGGCTTGCACGAGCGACAGACGCCCGGCGAGATCGTCGGGCGTGTCGTCGCCTTCGCGATGGATCATCGCGTGCACGAGCCGGTCGATCTCGGTTGCGGGCGAGGCCGAGCGCGCAACCACGCGCCCGG
The DNA here is from genome assembly GCF_038900775.1 of Paraburkholderia sp. JHI869. Lineage (NCBI taxonomy): Bacteria > Pseudomonadati > Pseudomonadota > Betaproteobacteria > Burkholderiales > Burkholderiaceae > Paraburkholderia > Paraburkholderia sp. JHI869. The sequence continues at coordinate 246,550 of NZ_JAYMSC010000010.1, read as the reverse complement.
ATTGCAGCACGGTTGCGTGCGTGGCAACGCGGCTGATCTCCTTGAGCTTGTGCGTGACGAGCACCACCGCGCAGCCACGTTGCGCCACACGCTCACAGGTGTCGAGCAGCGTGTCGATCTCGGCGGGCAAGAGCACGGCGGTCGGCTCGTCGAGCAGCAGAAGACGCGGCTCGCGCATCAGGCATTTGACGATCTCGACGCGCTGCCGCTCGCCCACCGACAAGTCCGCCACCTGCGCGTCGAGCGGCAACTCAAGACCGACGCTCGCCAGCACCTCGCGCACGCGCCCGGCTTCGCGCTGGCGGTTCAGCCAGCCGCGCGCCTGCCCGAGCAGCAGGTTGTCGAGCACGCTGGCATCGTCGACGAGACTGAAATGCTGATGCACCATCGCAACGCCGTGCGCGAGCGCTTCGCGTGGATTGCGCGGCCGGTATGGCGCGCCGTTCACGCGCATCGTCCCGGAGTCGGGCTGGTGCACGCCGAAGATCACGTTGCACAGCGTCGACTTGCCGGCGCCGTTTTCGCCGAGCAGGCAATGCACGTCGCCGGGCATCAGGTCGAGCGACACGCCTTCGAGCGCCGTGAACGCGCCAAAATTCTTGCCGATGTTCTCGAGCGAGAGAATCGGCGCGGTATCGTGCGAGCGCGAAGGTGACGGCAGCGCGCTCATCCTTCGGACACCTTGATTTTTCCGCTCAGGATGTCGTCTTCGATCTGCTTGAGCTTCGCGTCCATCGCGGGCGTCGACTTGCAGATGACCATGCCGGACGCCTTCGGTCCCATCGCAAGGCCGAAAGCCTTGTAGCCCGGTTGCCACTGCCCTTTCTCCAGTTGCTCGATCGCATACTGCGCCTGATACCCGACACCCGTGATGCTGTAGGCGACATAGAGCGGATCGCTTCCGCAGCGGTCCGTATAGCTGCCGATGACGTGCGTGTTCTTCTCCTTGGCCGCTTGCTCGAGCCCGCGCAGGCCGAGGTTCAGGATGTGATAGTGCACGTCGGCGCCCTGCGCAATGGCGGCGGCGGTGGCTTCCCGCGACTTGGCGACATTGTCGAAGTCGCCGGTATAGCTCTCGAAATACTTGATCTTCGGATTGATATAGCGCGCGCCGTTACCGAATTCCTTGCCCGCGTTCACGATGGACGGAATTTCCATGCCGCCGACATAGCTCACCGCGCCGTTCTTCGAGAGCATCGCGGCCGCGGCACCCGCGACGAACGCGATCTCGGCTTGCTTCACATCGTAGCCCGCGACGTTCGGCGGCATGTTTTCGCCCTTGTTGCCGCCGACGATGGAGAACTTCACGTTCGGAAAGCGCTTCGCGACCTTCAGCACGGCGGCCTGCGTCTGCCCGCCGATGCCGATCACGAGCTGGTTCTTCGTCGCGAGATTGGTGAGCGCCTGCTCCATGTCCGCGTAGTTGATGTTTTCGATGATCTGGGTCTTCAGCTTCGGCCCGAACTCTTTCTGCGCGGCCACCACGCCGTCGTAACCCGACTCCATCCAGCCGTTGTCTGTTTTCGAGCCGGGAATCAGCACGCCGACGCGCATCGCGTCATCGGCGGCGTGCGCAACGGAAAGAAAGAACGCGGGCACAGCGAGCGCGACCACGCCCGCCATGACCACGACACGAAACACGAAGCGGCGGCGCAGTTTTTCGCGCGAGGCCCGTTGCAAAGTGATCATCACTGGCACTCCTTTTGCGTTGACTTTCGGTAAGTAGGTTATTCATGACTGAAACGCACATTGCAACTTCAATGCCAATACGCGTTCGCTGCCCTGAAGAACCGCTTGCCGATGCCATGAACCAGGCCCGCATTTCGAAACATCGCAACGCAATTTCCGCGCACTCGAGCGTCATCGATCCAACGCTTCGGAGAACCCGATGGACCACGCCTCAAACCCAAGCTGCACAACGCCCGGCGGCACGCTCGGCGCATTTGCGCAGACCCGCTGGCACGCCACCGAATCGCTCGTCGACATGGCGGCTGCGGCGCCCGCGCCGCGCCTCGCAATGCTCGATTCGGCGCCGCAGAAAGTGCGTTTCGACATTGAAAAATCGGCGCTCGTCATCATCGACATGCAGAACGACTTCTGCACCAAAGGCGGGTGGGTGGACCATATCGGGGGCGATTACGGTGCAGACCGCGCTCCGATTGCACCATTGCAATACCTCCTCCCGATTGCGCGAGAAAGCGGCGTGCCAGTGATCTGGGTGAACTGGGGCAACCGCCCCGACCTCGCCAACATGCCGCCCAACCAGCTTCATTTGTACAAGCCGAAGGGTACGGGCATCGGCCTCGGTGAAGCGTTGCCGCAACATGGCGCGCGCGTGCTGCAGAAGGATTCGTGGGCGGCAGCAGTCGTCGACGAACTCAAGATCGAGCCGCAGGATATTTGCGTGGACAAGTACCGCATCAGCGGCTTCTGGGACACGCCGCTCGACAGCATCCTGCGCAATCTCGGCACGCGCACGATCTTCTTCGCGGGCGTCAATACCGATCAATGCGTGATGCACACGCTCACCGACGCCAACTTTCTCGGCTACGGCTGCGTGATGCTCACCGATTGCTGCGCGACCTCTTCGCCTGCGTTCTGCACGGAAGCGAGCATCTGGAACGTTAAGAAGTGCTATGGGTTCGTCGCGGATTCGCTTCAATTCGCCGACGCGTTGACCGGAGCGGCCCGATGAGCGCCTTTGTTCCGGGTTCGCGTCTGCAAGTCGACGCGACGGGCAGCGGGCCGCTGGATGGCTTGCGCTTCGCCGTCAAGGACCTGATAGACGTCGCGGGCAGCACAACGGGCGGCGGCAATCCCGACTGGCTCGCGACACACACGCCAGCCGTCCGTCATGCGCCCTGCGTCGCGAAGCTGCTCGCCGCGGGCGCGAATCTCGACGGCAAGACCCTCACCGACGAACTCGCGTACAGCCTCGAAGGCGTGAACGCACATTACGGCACGCCGCTCAATCCGCGCTGGCCGCATGCGTTGCCGGGCGGATCGTCGAGCGGATCGGCCTCGGCCGTCGCGGCGGGCGAGGTGGACTTTGCACTCGGCACCGATACGGGCGGGTCCGTTCGCGTGCCCGCCGCATTCTGCGGCCTGTGGGGCATCCGCCCGACGCACGACGACGCCATGCTTGATGGCGTGCTGCGCTTCGCGCCCTGCTTCGACACGGTCGGCTGGTTCGCACGCTCGGGCGACATGCTCGCGCGCGTGGCGCACGTACTTCTCGACGATGCGCCCGCCGTCGGCGTGCCCCAACCGCTTTTGCGCTTCAAGGAAGCCTTCGATGCACGCGCCGCAAGCGAACCGGACGACGCACAGCGTCTTCGTGACTTTGCATCCACGCAGGATGAAGTTGAATTCTTCGCAGGCGATCCGACACGCTGGCTTCATGTGTATCAACAGTTGCAGGACAACGATATTCGCGCATCGCTCGGCGCGTGGATCGAAGCGAGCGCGCCGCGCTTTGGCGCAGACATCGCGGCGCGGTTCGCGCGGCTGCAGTCGCTCGATGACGCGGAAGTCGAGCGATGCCGCGTCATGCGCGAAACGCTGGCCCAACAGGTGGACCGTATCGTGAATGGCGCGCTCATCGTGCTGCCGACCACGCCGCGCGCCCTGCTGCGCAAGGACGAATCGCCAGAGCGCATCGGCTCGTTCTATCGCGATGCGCTCACGATGAACGCCATCGCCGCAATCGCAGGCTTGCCGCAAGTCACGGTGCCGGTCTTGAGCGAAACATCGCGTCCGCTCGCGCTTTCTCTCATCGGTCCGCGCAACAGCGATCGCGCATTGATTGCTCGCGCACGTGAACTCTTTCCTAACCTTCCGTGAACATGACCGCCATGTCTTCCTCCTGCAACCAGCCGCTGGACGCCTATGCGGACGCGGCGCTTGCCCTGCATTTCCCTGCGCTTCCCGAAGAGGCTGCCGCGCGCGTCAAGGCGCAATTCGCCCGCATCGCGCAGCTCGCCGCGCCCGTGCTCGACTACCCCGTCGATACGAGCGACGAACCTGCACCGGTGTATCGCCCATGACCGCACATCACGCCTTCCCTTGTGGCGCGCTCGACATCGCCCGCGCCTACGCCGATGGCGCGTTCAGCGCGCGCGAACTGATCGAAGCGACGCTCGCGCGCATCGATTCGTACGATGCGCAGGTCAATGCCTTCACGGCGATCACACGCGAACGCGCGCTTGCCGCAGCGGATGCGCTCGATGCACGCCGCTCGCGCGGCGACGCCTTGCCCCCGCTCGCGGGCGTGCCATTCGCCGCGAAGAACCTCTTCGATATCGAAGGGATCGCGACACTCGCCGGTTCGCGCGTGCTCGCCGACGCACCGCCCGCCACGCGCGACGCGACACTCGTGGAGCGCCTTACCGCACAGGGCGCGATTCTCATCGGCGCGCTCAACATGGACGAGTTCGCCTACGGCTTCACGACCGAGAACCATCATGCCGGGCCGTGCCGCAATCCGCACGATCTGACGCGTTCCGCGGGCGGATCATCGGGTGGCAGCGCGGCGGCGGTCGCGGCGGGCTTCGTGCCCGTCACGCTCGGCACTGACACGAACGGCTCCGTGCGCGTGCCCGCCTCGCTGTGCGGCGTTTTTGGCGTGAAGCCGACGTTTGGCCGCCTCTCGCGATACGGCTCCTATCCGTTCGTCGCCAGTCTGGACCATATGGGCGCATTCGCGCGCAACGTCGAAGATCTCGCGACGATCTACGATGCGTTGCAGTTCGCCGATCCGCACGACCCCGCGTGTGCGCAGCGCGCCTTCGAATCCGTGAATGCGAAGCATGGGGCATTGCGGGTTGCGCGCCTCGGCGGCTATTTCGACGAGCACGCGAACGATGACGCGCGCGATGCATCGCATACCGCAGCCGCGGCGCTCGGAGCTGCACACACGGTCGAATATCCCGCTGCCGATGCTGCCCGCGGCGCGGCGTTTCTCATCACGGCCGCGGAAGGCGGCCAGTTGCACGCCGAAAACTTGCGCTCACACTATGACGATCGCGAGCCTCTGTCGCGCGATCGACTGATCGCCGGTGCGCTCCTGCCCGCTGCATGGATCGTGCAGGCACAGCGCGTACGCGCGGCATTGCGGCGGCGTGTACTCGAACTCTTCGAGCACTACGACGTGCTGATCGCGCCAGCAACGCCGATGGTCGCGCCGCGTATCGGCGACGAGTTCATGGAGATCAACGGCGAACAGCTCGCGGTGCGGCCCAACCTCGGTTTGCTGGCTCAGCCCGTGTCGTGCCTCGGCTTGCCGGTCGTTGCGGCACCCATGCGCACGAAAAGCGGCTTGCCGATCGCTGTGCAGCTGATCGCGCCGCCCTGGCGCGAAGATCTCGCGTTCGAGGCGGCGCGCCGGCTCGAAGCGCAGCACGTCGCGTATTGCCCGCCTCCGCCATCGTTCGATGAGGCGTACTCGACATCAGGAGCGGATGCATGAACGACATCAACCGTCCCGATGTGCTCGCCGAAGTCGACGCGGTCTTCGACGCGTACGAGCAGGCTCTCGTCACCAACGACGTCGCCGTGCTCGACAGGCTCTTCTTCGACTCTGTGCACACGCTGCGCTACGGTGCGACGGAAAACCTCTATGGCTACGAGGCGATCCGCGCGTTTCGCGCCGCGCGGCCCGGCAAGGGGCTTGCGCGCACGGTTACGGCGCGCGTCGTCACGACCTATGGCGACGCGTTCGCCGTCACCCATATCGAGTTCCGGCGCGAGGGCGATCCGCGCATCGGCAGGCAGAGTCAGACGTGGGTGAAGATGCCCGAAGGATGGCGCGTGGTGAGCGCGCATGTCAGCTGGATGGAGGGGTAGCGTCCGCCTGTCGCTTCAATATGCGAAGGCTTAAAAAAATCGACGTTCCGCACCTTTTTGCCCATTTTCCCAGCTTGTCTTCTTAGGGCGACCAGGCGATGCACGACTGCTCACCGCGAGTTTCACGGCGCGCAGTCAGTCTTCGATTGCACGGAGATCGTGTGTGTTGGGCGTGGCGGTCACACCTTCGCAATGTGGAGGAAGTTCGTCGTGCCGGCCACGCCAAAAGGCATGCCGGAGGCGATCACGACGAAATCGCCCGTTTGCGCGAAGGCTTCGCGTCGGGCGATCGCGCAGGCTTTGTCCACCATGTCCGGCACGCTGCTGACAATCTCGTCGGAATGCACCGGATGCACGCCCCAGACGAGCGCCATGCGACGCGCGGTGCCGAGTTCCGGAGTCAGGCTCAGCACCGGCACCACCGGCCGCTCCCGTGCTGCGCGCAGGCTGGTGTAGCCAGATCGGGTGTAGGTGACGATCGCCGCCAGCGATAACAGGCTCGCGGTCTGCTGGAGGGCCAGGCAGATCGCATCGGCGACAGCCGCCTGCGGCGCGGTGTGGTATGCGTCGATTGCGCTGCGGTAGTCCGAATCGGACTCGACCTCGGCGATGATGCGGTCCATCATCGCCACGGCCTCACACGGGTATTTGCCGGATGCGGACTCGGCAGATAGCATCACTGCGTCCGCGCCTTCATACACCGCGTTGGCCACGTCTGAGGCTTCCGCGCGAGTCGGAACCGGCGCGGCGATCATCGATTCCAGCATCTGCGTAGCAACGACGACCGGTTTGCCGGCGGCGCGGCACGCCCTGACGATCTGCTTCTGGATCCGAGGCACCTGCTCGGCCGGCAGTTCAACCCCCAGGTCGCCGCGCGCGACCATGATCGCGTCGGCTGCATCGACGATCGCATGGAGAGAGTGGATTGCGGCCGGTTTTTCCAGTTTGGCCAGTACGGCGGCGCGCCCCTGGACTATCGCTTTGGCTTCCTGCACGTCCTCGGGCCTTTGCACAAACGATAGCGCGACCCAATCGACGCCCAGTGTCAGCCCGAACTCGAGGTCGGCGCGGTCTTTGGGTGTCATGGCCGGAATGGGAAGCAGCACTGAGGGCACGTTCACGCCCTTGCGATCCGATATCGTGCCACCGGTCATCACCTGCGTGTCGGCGAAGTCCGGCCCAAAGCGCAGTACCTTGAGACGCACCTTGCCGTCGTCGACCAGCAATTCGGTGCCGGTCTCGAGCGCAGCGAAGATCTCCGGGTGGAGCAACGGTGCGCGTGTAGCGTCGCCTGGAGTTGGGTCCAGATCAACGCGAAACGCCGCACCGGCTTGCAGCGTGACGGGACCGTTGGCCAGCGTGCCGATACGCAGCTTCGGGCCCTGCAGATCAAGCAGCACCGCGATGGGCCGCCCGGTATCCTGCTCGACACGGCGGATAATTTCGAGCCGCTCCTGGTGTTGCGCATGCGTACCGTGACTGAAGTTGAGCCGGAACACGTCGGCGCCGGCATCGAACAGAGCGCGCACTGTGCTCAAATCGGCGCTCGAAGGCCCCAATGTGGCGACGATCCTGGCGTTGCGTTTGCGACGTATCATGTTCACTCCGCTTAAGAGATGAAGGCTGTGTCGATGAGCTTCGATTGATGCTCAGGCACGAAGGTATTGAGTAGCGCCTTGTTGCGGTCGCGGCGTTAGCGCTCTTCGGACTATCCTCAGGAGCGAACGCAACGAATGACAACATCTCTCTGTCATCGATCGGGGCGCAGGGACAAGCTTCTGGAATCTCGTGCGACGCATGCGGCTATTCGGGAATGCGCCTGTCCATCTCGGCATCCGGAGAAAAGAACCTCAACAATAGCGGAAATAATGCGGTTGTGAACTCCGCCTACGTCTGGATACGGGCGGGTGCGGACGATGGCGCCAGCGACTTCCTGTCGCGCTAAGCCGGAACCCCACGAAACGCCGCGGCAAATGCAACGCCTGCCAAATTATTTCGTTACTCGTCCGCTGGCAATCTATACTCGGTTACACCACCTCCTCCGCGGCCATCGGTCATTCAGCTGTTCAAACAGATCATGGTGCGCGATCCTGTCATTTTTATTCAGGATTCCATCTGAATAAATATGTTTCCCGTCAGCGTCGATCACGTTTCATGGCACCTCCGCGCGAGTCCATACGGATTGCAGAAGGCATTACCGTTGCGTGCGCGCGATGACAACGCTCCAGGCAATGCGAGAGGCACTCATGTCCGGCTATGCGTTGGATAACTCCTGGGAGCACGCCAATCGTCGGCTGGCGTTGCTGGAGAGAATACTCGATCCGATGACCCAGCATCGCATCACCCAGCTCGGCGTCGGTCAGGGTGCGCGTTGCCTCGAAGTGGGCGCGGGAAGCGGTTCGATCGCAAGGTGGCTTTGCGAGCACGTGGCGCCGACCGGCAGCGTCGTGGCCACCGACATCAACATCGCATTACTCGACCCGATCCGCCTTCCGAACCTGGAAGTCCTGCGTCATGACATCCTCACTTCCGAGCCACCCGGCGCGCCATTCGATTTCGTCCACTCGCGCTGGCTGCTCCACCATCTGCGCGAACCCGAAGTCGCGATACGCCGGATGATCGACGCCCTGCGACCCGGTGGATGGCTGTTGCTGGAGGAAGTCGACTTCTTCCCGGTGCACGCATCATCGTCCGCTGCGTTCCGCGAATTCATGGTCGCGCTCGTCAACACAGTGGTGAAGCCGTCGGGTCGCGACTGCTTCTGGGCCCGCACCCTTCCCGAGACCGTGGCGGCCATGGGCCTCGAGGAACTTGGGGGCGCGGGAGAGTTTCCCGTGATCCAGGGCGGCTCGCCCGCGGCGGAATTTTTCGCGCTGACGGCCGTGCAGATGCGCGATCAACTTCTCGCGGCAGGCGCACTGGCGGCACCACAACTCGATGAAGCATTGCAGCTTCTTCAGTCACCGGATCTGTGGGCTTTCGGCGGGGCGAACATCGCGCTGTGGGGACGACGGCGCGCGGCTTGACGGGAGGGTGACGCAGTTCGATGCCTGCGTGATCGCGCAATATTGTCGACCTACACTGAATGCCCGATCGTTACGTATGCAGCCATGAAGATCACCGCCCAGCCCTACGACTTTCCAATCTCCGGCGCGCTGTCGGTCGCGTCGACCGCGCTCGTCATCATCGACATGCAACGGGACTTTTGCGACCCGCGCGGTTACATGGGCGCACGCGGCGCCGATGTCGGACCTGCGCGCGCTATCGTGCCGCGCATTCAGCGCGTGCGTGAATGTGCGGCCGCGCTCGGCATGAAGATCGTGCACACGCGCGAAGGACATCGGCCCGACCTCTCGGACCTTCCCGAGAGCAAGCGCCTGAAGACCGCGCGCGCGGGCGCCGGAATCGGCAGTCGCGGCCCGCTCGGCAGGCTGCTGGTGCGTGGTGAAGCGGGCTGGCAGATCATCGACGAACTGAAGCCGCGCGAAAACGAAATCGTGGTCGACAAGCCCGGCACCGGCGCCTTTCACGCCACGGACCTGCATCACGTGCTAACGGTCTCCGGCATCTCGAGGCTGATCCTCACCGGCGTGACGACCGGCGTTTGCGTGACCGGCACGGCGCGCGAAGCGAGCGATCGCGGCTATGAGGTGCTCGTGCTCGAAGACTGCTGCGCCGAGCCGTGCGCGAGCGATCACGCCGACGCCATTCGCCTGCTGCGCATCGAGGGCGGATATCTCGCCGCCACCGCGCATTCGGACGACCTGCTTGCCGCGCTGGAGGCGTTTGCGCCGCACGCCTGAGCATGCGGCGCGCCGCTGCGCGGCTCAGGCCGCCGTGCGCGTCAGTTGCTCGAGCATGTCGAGGTCGGTCTTCATGCCCGAAGTCTCGCGAATGCGCGCCAGAATCTCGCGTTTGAGCGCATTGAATTCCGGGGCGAGCTTCATCTCCGGATTGCGCACGGCAGGCAACGGTACGTTGTAGATCGTGTCGATGCGCCCAGGCCGCGGAGCCATCAGCACGACGCGGCGGCCGAGGTAGATGGCTTCTTCCACGTCGTGCGTGACGAATACGATGGTGGACTTCTCCAGACCGTGCACGTGGAGAATCAGATCGTGCATGACCTCGCGGGTCTGTGCGTCGAGTGCGCCGAACGGCTCGTCCATCAACAGGATGGACGGCTTGCCCTGCAGCGCGCGCGCGATTGCCACGCGCTGCTGCATGCCGCCTGAGAGCTGGTTTGGAAACGCCTCGGCCACATGCGAGAGCCCCATCAGGCGCAGCAGCGCATCCGCGCGACCGCTCGCCACTTCCACCGCGCTCGAACTCAGGTTTCGCCGGTTGGTCTTGAGGCGCCGCGAAAACTGGATGTTCTGCCGAACCGTTAGCCACGGGTACAGGCTGTAGTGCTGGAACACCATCGCACGGTCTACGCCGGGGCCTTCAATGGCTTGCCCGTCTACGCGAACCGTGCCTTCGTCGACGGTTTCGAGGCCGCCGAGAATGCGCAGCAAGGTGGATTTGCCGCAACCCGAGGCTCCCACCAGCGTGACGAACTCGTTTTGCTGCACGTTGAGTTCGATACTGGCAAGCGCGCGCACCTGGTCGCTGCCGCGCCCAAAGTACTTGGATACGCGTTCGATGGAGATTGTCGAGGAAGCATTGATCATCGCTTGGCCATCCATTTTCCAAAACAGAGCCGGTGAACGAGCCGGAATGCCTGATCGATCAGGAGTCCGATGAGGCCGATCAGCAGAATGCCGCCAAATATGCGGTCGGTTTGCAAATAGCGTTGTGCCTTCAGAATCGCATAGCCGAGCCCTGAGTTGGCCGCCACGAGTTCAGCGACCACGAGATAGGTCCACGCCCATCCCATCGTGATGCGCAACGTGTCCAGGATGGCTGGACGCGACGACGGAAAGATCACGAGGCGGATCATCTCCTCCCGCGTTGCGCCCATTGTTTGCGCTGCTTCGATCTGCGTGATCGGCACCGCGCGCACATTCTCGGCGATCATCAGCACCATCTGGAAGAACGTGCCGATAAAGATAATCGCGACCTTCGATCCTTCGTCGATGCCGATCCACAGCATCACGAGCGGGATGAACGCCACCGCGGGCATGTAGCGGATGAAATCGGTCAGCGGCTCGAGCAATGCCTGCACCGGGCGAAACGTGCCGATCAACAGGCCAAGCGGCAGCGCGAACACGACCGAGAGCGCCCAGCCGCCCACCACGCGCAAGACGCTGATGCAGATATCGTCGGCGAGACCGTCGTCGGTCCACCAGCTGACGAGCCGGTGCACGACGGCGCCGGGCCCCGGCATAAAGGTCGGATCGACGAGCCCGGAGAGGGACAAGGCCCACCAGGCGAGAATCGGCACGATCAGACCCGTCAAGGCGAATCCGATATAGACGCGGCGGCTGATCTCGCCGCGCACGGACCACAGCGGCGCAGACCGGATCCTGGTCGCAGCGGGTAGGGCCCGCATTTCGCGAGCGCTCGCGTGTTCAGTCGTCGACATGATGGCTCCTTGAGTCGGTGGTTCCAGCGAATTCGGCAGCGTCGACGTTCGGTTCGAGACGGAAGGGCAACGTGCACCCCTCACGCCAGGGATGCGTCGACAGTGCAATGACAGGATTCATGCCAGGGGATGCTGCGACATGCCCGAGCGATATTTCGAAATCGAGCAGCGCGCGGGCCCGTTCGAGCGAGACAGCGGGGTCTGCGACGACCTGCGCCAGCGTGCGTCCGCGATGCTGCGCGAGCCACGCCGTCGCTTTCGAGGAACGCGCACGTGCGAACATAAAGAGGCCACCGGCGCGTGCCAGAAAGCCCATCGACTCTTCATCGTCCGCGTGCCCAAGGGCCGATCCGCCCTGCACTCCCGCAGCCAGCAACGCCGCACGCGGCAGGCGTGCCGCCCACGTCGGGCCTGCGGATTCCGGCTCGCGTTCCCAGCGCTCGTGATAGACAGCGTCCACGCCGTCTTCGAGCAGCACGTCGGGCGACTCGAAGCGCATCGTGCCGATATCGCGCGTGTCGGCTGGCGGGTTGAAGTCGATCTGCCGATGCCATGTGCAAACCTCGGGTACGCCCGGCGCGATCCCGGTGAAGCCCGCGAAGCCCTGCTGCCGCGCGAGTTCGACCAGCATGTCGCGCGGCAATATATCGAGGCCGTGTACGCCGTCGAAACCTGCGCGGTCCGCTCGCACGCGCAGGTCCACGTGTACACGAGCCGTTTGCAGCCAGAACACACGCGTTGTACGGTCTTCGTGCCCGCCTTCGTTGCGCAACAATGTGCGGCGCCACACGCCACGATAGCGCTGCGCAACACGATCGGCCGCAGCGGGCCGGTCGAGCCACGCGCTTGCCTCGACGACGCTTGCGTCTGTCTGATTCATCAGAGCAGTCATATCCGGCTCGCTCCCGTTTCAGGTCAGGACAGGTCCGAGAATTCCGCGCGCAACGCGGCGGCTACCCGCTCGGCCACCTCCTGCGCGAGCAATCCGCCCTTTTCGGCGCTCGCGCCTCGCGCCGACGAAAGCACACCGGAGAGCGGCACCCAGCCCGTGCGTGTCGGGTACGTGTCATAGGCGGGAAAGTCGGCGGGGGCTTCGTCGGGAATCTTGTCGGTCGAGACGAGGTCCGGGTGGTAATGCAGCATCATCGACGTTTCCATCACCGCTGCATGTTCGAGCGCAAAACCGGGGAAGCCTTCGGGAAACACCTTGGCGAGCGTCGGCCCGGTCAGGAAATCCCAGTACTCCAGCCGGACGACACGCAGCGGCGGCGTGCGCGTGCCATGTTGTGACAGGTCGCGCATGGCAAGCTCGATGCCTTCCGTGAGGAACCACTGGTTTTCGTAGTGCCCGTCGATCAACGCAAGCCGGCGCACACCATGCCGGGCAAACTCGCTGATCACGTCGCGCGTCATCTGGCTCAGGTTGTTGCCGTCGAGACTCGTCGTGCCGCAGAAGTGCTGCCCGCCTCCGCATTTCGGCTGCGAGCGATAGCCGTAATTGAATGCGGGCGCAACGATGCCACCAAGCTGGCGCGCAACGTCGAGCGCCACCGCGCTCGACAGGAGCGCGTCGGTGCCCAGCGGCAGATGCGGGCCATGCTGCTCGAGCGCGCCGCAAGGCAGCAGCACGATGGCCTCGTCGTCGAGAATGCGCCGTCGGTAGTCGACCCAGCTCAGATGCTGCATCAGGTGAGAATTCATTGAGCGATCCTGTGATCGGGTAACGCGTTCGTTGTCATAGAAGGGGCGCGACGATCCCGCGCGTCGCGCCGCCGCTGGCTAGTCAGACCGCAGTGAGAAACGACACCCCCACCGCGCCGTAAAAGTCGTCCACCTGCTTGCGCGTGATATCCATCGATCCATAGTCGGCCGAGAGCAGGCGCGTCACGCGATGCCGGTGAAAGCCGCGCAGCAGTCGCGACATCGGAATGATCTGGCTGGCGTCGTCACCGTACAGCTGCCGATGGGCCCGCGGCAGTCGGTACCACGGCTCGATGGGGCGGTCGTGATGCGCGTTGTGATACGAGAAGTTCAGCAGCAGCAGGTTGAGCGCCGGAAAGCGCACCGAGACGAGGTTCGAGTAGGTATTGCGTTGCTCGTAGACGCGGTCGCGCACCTTGTCGTCGGGAATCGCGACGTTGCCTTCCAGCACGGCGAATGCGTCGTAAGTGTGCTGATAGGCGTCCGCGAAGCGCAGGACCGTGAGGCAGATGAACCACGCCAGCATGTACAGCAGCAACGCCTTCAGCGATACCCAGCCGAGCACGCCGAAGAGCGCCGCGCGGATCAGCGTGACCACGACGACGCGCCCCCGTTGTGCGCGCTGGTCCGCGTGCAGGAACGGCATGACCATCACGTAGCCGTGCATCACGAGCTCGATGGCGGGCACATAGAGCCATTCGAGCAGCACGATGGCGCGGCGCAAGCTCGCGGGCAGCTTCAACAGGAACGCCTTGGCGTCGAAGGTCACGATGTCGGCCCGGTCGACGTGGTGGCGCATGTGCTTGTGCCGCAGTGCGCTGAACGGCGCATAGCAGGCGCCCGTCAGCCACGCCATGGCCGTACCAAGACGCGCGTTGGCCGCGGGCGTGCGAAAGAGCGCGAGGTGGGCGGCATCGTGCAGCAAATAGGCGCCGATGATCATCGCGTGCGCCAGCAGTACGACGCCGGCGGCCGCGACCCATACGACATGCGAGCACAGCATCACGACGCCGAGCGCATAACCGCCTAGCGCATAGGCAATAGCAACGCTATTGGGCACCAGCGCGTCCCGATAACGATAGATCGCGGCCATGGCGCTTACCTCGCGAGCTGGGTGACGAACTGCGCGTCGATCGTCTTTTCGGTCGGCGGCAGCGCACTGATCTGCCCTTTCTTGAGCAGCAGATTGCCGATCACCGCGCCGCTCGTGTAGTAGGACCGCGTGCTCGGCCCCTTCACGAAGCTCTGCGGCATCTCCGCCACGGGGATGTTGTAGACGCCGGCCATTTGCGCCTTCACGTCCGCTGGCGTGACGCCCAGCACCTTGGCGATGATCTTGTCGGCTTCGTCCGGGTGGCTCTTCATGTAGGCAAGGCCATCTGCGTAGGCTTGCAGAATGCCCTTCACTTCGGCCGGATGCGCGTCGATGAACGACTGGTCGAATACCAGCACGTCCGCGATCAGGCCCGGCGCATTGCGCGACGAGTAGACCACGTGAAACTTGCCCTTGCCTGAGTTGACGATCTGCGAGACGTTCGGCTCGTAGGTCACGCCGACCGGCAGGCTGCCGGAGAGCATCGCGCCCGGAATACCCTCCGGCGTCATGTTCACCGAGTGGATGTCCTTGTCGCTCAGGCCACTCGTTTGCAGCGCGTAACTGAGCAGGAAATCAGACGGCGAGAGCGGATTGAAGGCGACCTTCTTGCCCTTGAAGTCGGCCACCGACTTGATGTCTCCGGAGGCGACGATCGCGTCGGCGCCCGCGGAAAAATCGATGGGCAGCACAACCTTTTCGGAGAGCCCCTTGGCGACTGAGCCGACGACCTGATCGTACGTGAGCATTGCGCCGTTGACCGAATGGCTGGTCAGCGCGGCAGGCAGCAGGCCGGGATCGGTAAAGTACTGGAGTTTGACCGCGAGGCCGTATTTCTTGTAGAGATCCAGGGCTTCGGCAACGTAGAACGGCCCATAGCCGATCCAGACAACGGTGCCGATCTTGAGCGGCTCGGCTGCGTGCACGGTCGGCGAACCGAACAGTGCGGAAGCAACCAGAGTGCTGGCGACGGAGAGCGTGCGCAACGCTTTTTTCAAACCGGACGGCATACCTAAGGCTCCTGATCAAGAAGGGAAAATGGACACGGGAGGCGCGCAGTCTTGCGCATCTCCCGGGCTTTTATCCCTCCGTGGAGCCCCTTGAAGCTGGAGCCGGAAAACTCTCGGACCAGTCATCCGCATCGTGCATTTCGCGGACCGGAACCCTAGTTTTCCTGTCAATAGCTGAACTCAACGCTCATCCCGTGACAGCACCTGCCAAGCAGGAAGCTTGCCAGCTCATCGAAAATCTCCTGCCCACAGGGCTTTTGCATAGATTGCGTGACTTGAGCGTGGTGAGCGAGGTACGCATGATCGGTCGCTGCTGCCCAACGACGGTGCGCCATGCCCTCTTGATGGGACGTGACACGCGCCAGTGCTGAGCAAGGCGCACGAATCGCGCAAGCTGTCTCGAGCGCTGGTCGCCAAAAAAAAGCGAACCTAGAATCGGTCGCATCGCAACCTCAAACTACGGTTGATCATGCAACCTGCCGATTCATTCGACCCGGCGAACGATCGCGCCATGACGTGCCTCGTAACGGGCGCTGCAAGCGGCATCGGCCGTGCAATCGCTCTGGCATTTGCGCGTGAGCGGGCCCATGTGATCATCAACGACCTGCACCCCAGCGCGGCGCTCGACGCACTGTGCAGGGACATCGAAGTGCTGGGCGCGAGATGCACGATCGCCGCTGGAGATGTGGCCGACCCGGAGTGCGTCCGCAGTCTGTTCGCGGGCATCGTACGGCTCGACGTGCTCGTCAACAATGCGGGCATCCTGCAAGAGTCGCCAGTGACCGACCTCACCGACGCTGCGTGGGACAGAATGATCAAGGTGCATCTTTACGGCACGTTCCATTTTTCGCGTGAAGCGGTGCGGTTGATGAAGCCGCAGCGCCACGGCGCGATCGTCAATATTGCGTCCGACCTCGGCCAGCTCGGTTGCGAGAACCTCAGTCATTACAGTGCCGCAAAGGGTGGCGTCATCGCGTTCACGAAAAGCCTCGCGCGCGAGCTTGCGCCCCATGGCGTGCGAGTGAACGCGGTCGCGCCAGGGGGCGTGCTCACGCCGATGGTCGAAGCGCTCGGTGAGTCCTATATCGAGGAGGAAGCCGCGCGCTACCCGCTCAAGCGCCTCGGCATGCCTGATGAGATTGCCGAAGTCGTACGGTTCCTGAGTTCAGGCGCAGCGAGCTTCATGACGGGGCAGATTGTCGGCGTAAACGGCGGCGGCGTGATGAACGGTTGAGCGAACGCGCAGCACGCCAGATCGCGCGCGATCGACCGCACTGCCCCTTCACGTGGTCTGTACGCGAGGCTATTGCGCCTTAACAAATTTGAGCGTCATGCGATCCGATTCGCCGATCGCGGCGTAGCGTGCCTTATCGACGTCGCCGCCCTGGTAAGTCGGGGGAAGCGACCAGACGCCGTGCGGATAGTCTTTTGTATCCCGAGCGTTCGCGTTGATTTCACTGCGTCCAGCCAGCACGAAACCCGCTGCTTTCGCATGTTCGATTACGTAGTCTTCCGTTACGTAGCCGGTGTCGATCATTTGCTGCAAGGTTGTGCCCGAACTCGCTCGATGCTCCTCAACACCCAGTATTCCGCCGGGCTTGAGCGCGAGATAAAAGGCCCGGAAATTCGCGTCGATCTGACCGTCTTTCATCCAGTTGTGGATGTTGCGAAACGTGACAACACGATCAAATTGACCCTCTGCGCCGAAACCCGTGAATTCTCCTGCGCGCAACGTGCCGACCACGACATTGCCGAAAATGGCTGGCTGTCCTGCCAGCTTGCGCAAATAGGCCGCATCCGTTGGACGGTCCTCGTCCGCCAGCTCTGTAGACGTACTGATGTATTGCGCTTCGTAGAGATGCCCATGCCCGTGCAGATAGGGCGCGAGTATATCCGTGTACCATCCGCCGCCCGGCGCGATCTCCAGGACCGTCTGCGTCGAACTGATCTCGAAGAACTGCAATGTGGCCTGTGGATGCCGATAGACGTCTCGCGCCCTCGCCTTTTCGCTGCGCTGGGGGCCGTCGATGGCCGCAGTCAGCGCGGTCGCATCGAATGAGGAAGTATCCGGGTCGCGAGCAAGCGATGGTGAGGACGCCGTGCATCCTGCGGTCATCACCGCAGCGGATGCCGCGGCGATGGAAAGAACGAGCATTAACGAACACCTCAGCGGTGCCCGGAACTGGCGGATCTCAATCATAGCGATGTCGTCGTGTGGAGGTTGCCATACGATACAAGCTTTTAGAGACCCTTGGCGTCAAGCACGCCGGTCTTGCCGTTTCTTCAGATTGGCTACAGGTTCCGTTCAGTTAGGATCACAAAAGACTGCGCGTTGTGCCCCAATGTTGGGCGAACATCATTGTGGGTCTTCCGGGATCAGATAAACGGGAGCGCGAAAGACCCACACGTCGAGTGACTGATCTAGTGGCCGCTGTCGGGGTTGCACTTTGACTCATGGCCGCAGGTGGCCCATCTTGAGCGGGCTATTCCACTGGCGCTGGTGTCTCCCGGGACGCCGCCATACCCGGACGTGTCGGAAGGCTTTCCATTAGAGGCCGATTGACCCTCTTGTTGTCCTGAGGTGTCCTGGGCCTGCGCGCCGCCTGCAAATGCGAGAACGCCCAAAAGCGCTGCGGTGCTTACGAGAAATGTCGACTTCATGGCTTGACTCCTTCTTCAATACGCAATCAGGGACCCGTTTTTGCGACCGCTTTGACGTAGGCATGAGCGAAGCGACCGGCACGCGACAAATCAGTCGCTGCCGGCGATTCCGCTGGCTGCCGGAACCCGGTTGCGGGGACGTTATTCGTGACTTTCTACCGGGTGCAGGAGAATAGCTAACGCGGCATGTCCGCGGTTGGCGTTCGAGGTGACAGGGGCATCTGAAGAACGCCGGTGGGCCGATAAACCCGGTGCGCAAGAGAGAGCGCACGCTTTAACGATAGATCGTTTTCGAAAAAAAGATACCGCGTCTATTTGGATAAAGTGAGTGATGATTTGCCTTCACTGGATACCTGGCATAACAGAATGATGGTGCTACCTGGGCTGAATGAATCTCAGTTTTCAGTCACGTTCGTATTTATGCAACGCTTCTACCTGACTTGTTGCGCCACCGCCGACACCCATCGCATTGAAAGTGACTACGTAAAGCGGATGGTACGGGAGACTTCGTCAAAGACGTGTGCCGATGCAATCCAGCATCACGCCGAGTAGCGCTCGCTTCGCGGGATTGTCGAGGTCCGTATACGCGAGGCCAATGCCTGCCCGGTGATCTCGAAGATCGAGCGGACGGGCTACGACTTTCGGCGGCAACGCCATGGCCGCCTCGGCTGGAATCATCCCAATGCCCATGCCCGCCGCGACTAACGCCAGCATGGTCGTAAATTCGCCGAGTTCCTGAACAACATTGAGATCGGCGCCTTCGCGTTTCAACGCGACGAGCAATTCATCGTGAAAGCCAGGGGCGTATCGCCGCGCGAGCACGAACGCGGGACAACCTCGAAGATCCGCCGGTCGAATCAGCGCTTGTGCGGCCAGCGCATGGTCGTCTGGGAGTGCGACGACAAAGGGCTCTTCGAGAACGACACGAATTTCAAGCCCCGTACTCGCGACGGGCAGGCGAATCAGGCCGAAGTCGAGCTTGTTCTCATGGAGGGCCGCGATCTGGTCCGGCGTCGGCATGTCTTTCAGTTCGAGTGTCACGAGCGGGTAGCGCTCGTGCATGGTGCGAATGAGCGTTGGCAGAAGCTTCGGTAGCACCGACGACACGAAGGCGATCCGCAGCGTGCCGATTTCCCCGCGGGCCGACAGCCTGGCCGTCTGCTCGGCACGCATCGCCTGATGCAGGGTCGCGCGCGCCTCAGGAAGAAAGAGCCTGCCTGTTTCGCTCAGGGCAACCTTGTGACGGTCGCGTTCCAGCAAGCGAATTTCGAGTTCCTCTTCCAGCGCCTTGATCTGCATGCTCAACGCCGACTGCACGATGCACAGCCGCTGCGCGGCCCTGCCGAAATGCAGTTCCTCGGCGAGCACGACGAAGGCTCGCAGATGCTTCAGTTCCATGACCACTCCTGCTTGCGGGCGCGTCGTCCCGGTTATCACGAATCATGATAACAGTGTCATGAAAGACCATTGGCGCGATCGCAGCGCTTCGAGTGAACTATGCCTATCGGAGACAGCACACGTGCGCGTTGCAAGCGCCAGAAACCATGAACGAAGCATTGAAACTCTTCAGCCTGAACGGACGGCGCGCCCTGATCACAGGCTCCGGACGGGGCATCGGGCTGGCGCTGGCGCGCGGACTGGCGAGCGCCGGCGCGGCCGTCGTCATCAACGACCGCAACGAGCAGAAGGCAGCCACCGTTGCCGCGCAACTGCGCGATGACGGTCTCGACGCGGATATCGCGGTTTTTGATGTGACGAAACGCGAACAGGTGTCCGCCGCGATCGACGCCGTCGAAGCGCGCATCGGCGCGATCGATATTCTTGTGAACAATGCCGGTGTCCAGCGCAGGGCGCCGCTCGATGCCTTCGCGGCCGACGACTGGAGCGAACTGTTGCGCGTCAATCTCGACGGTGCGTTTCATGTGTCGCAAGCCGTTGCACGGCACATGCTGCCGCGCGGGCACGGGAAGATCATCAACATCTGTTCAGTGCAGGGCGAGTTGGCACGGCCCGGCATCGCGCCCTACGCGGCCTCAAAGGGTGCCATCCGCATGCTCACGCGGGGCATGTGCGCGGACTGGGCCAGTCGCGGCATTCAGGCCAATGCACTCGCACCTGGCTACTTTGAGACCGACCTCAACCGCGCGCTCATCGACGATCCCGACTTCTCCGGCTGGCTGTGCAAGCGCACGCCTGCGGGCCGCTGGGGTCGGGTCGAAGAACTGTGTGGCGCCGCCGTGTTCCTGGCGTCGCGGGCGTCGGACTTCGTCAATGGGCAGACGCTCTTTGTCGACGGCGGATTGACCAGCGTGGTCTGAATTTGCCGTGCACGCGATTCAGGAACAAGACCCCATTCGAAAAGAGGAACACGAGCATGGCAACACTGAGCAACACGCGCAGGAACGTCGTGGTTTTTCGCAAGATTCCAGACGACCTGCTCGAGCAAATCCAGCTTCGGCACGACGTGAGCGTTGCCGACCCGCGACGCGCCGATGAACTGCCCCGGTTTCGCGCACTGTTGCAGGACGCAGACGGGCTGATCGGTTCGAGCTTCAAACTCGGCGAGGAAGAACTGTCCCGGTCGCCGCGTTTGCAGGTGGTTTCGAGCATTTCAGTCGGCGTCGACAACTATGACCTCGCCTACCTCAAGCAGCGCGGCATCACCCTGTGCCACACTCCGGGCGTGTTGACCGAGACCACGGCGGACACCGTCTTCGCGCTGATCATCGCCACGTCGCGGCGGCTGGTCGAACTGTCGAACCATGTGCGCGATGGCCGATGGACACGCAACATCGGCGAAGACCTGTTCGGCTGGGACGTCCATGGCAAGACGCTCGGCGTGCTCGGCTTTGGCCGCATCGGTCAGGCGGTCGCACGGCGCGCAGCCCTCGGGTTTGGGATGCCGGTGGTGTTCCACGATCCTTTCGACGTGCAGGTGCCCGAAGCGCTTGCCGGGCGGGCGGTGCGCGCGTCGTTCGATGACGTGCTCAAGCGCGCGGACATCGTCGCGCTGACACTGCCCCTTTCCGATGAGACGCGCGGTCTGATGGACGCAACCGCGTTTTCGTCGATGAAGCCGGGCGCGATTTTCGTCAACGGTTCGCGTGGCGCGATCGTGTGCGAGGAGGCGCTTCTCGCCACTCTGAATAGCGGGCACCTGCGTGCTGCCGGACTCGACGTGTTCGCCGTCGAACCGCTTGCGCAGGATTCGCCGCTGCGCACGCATGCGAAGGTCACGCCCTTTCCGCACATCGGGTCGGCCACGCACGAGACGCGGCGCGCGATGGCCGAGCTAGCGACCCACAATCTGCTGCGCGTGCTCGATGGCGAAACGGCTATCTCCGCGTTCGATCTTTCAACGATATAAATCCACCATGCCTCATTCCATTCCGGCCCTGTGCGGCTCTCTCGCCGGCCAGCCGTTCACGTTCAACGTCAAGGTGCACAACGCCGCTTATCGGGTGCTCGGCGTGGACTACACGTTCGTCAGCTTCGGCGTCGAGGACATCGCGGGCGCGGTCAACGCGATGCGCACGCTCGGCATTCGCGGACTGAATGTCACGATGCCGCACAAACAGGCCGTCATGGCCCATCTCGATGCGCTCGATGAAACTGCACGCGCGATCGGTGCCGTGAACACCATCGACAATCGCGACGGGCGGCTCACCGGCTACAACACGGACTGCGAAGGCGCCGTGCGCGCGATCGAAGAGGCGACATCGTTGCCGGGCCGCCGCGTCGCGCTGCTCGGTGCCGGCGGGGCTGCCCGCGCGATCGCCTGGGGCCTGCAACGAGCAGGCGCACAGGTGACTATCTTCAATCGCACCGTGTCGCGTGGACAGGAACTGGCCAACGACTTTGGCCTCGCTTTCGGCGGCGATCTGGGAGCCTTCGATCCCGCCGGGTTCGATGGCGTGGTCAATGCGACGGCGGCCGGCTTCCGTGCGCCCGACGTCAATCCGTTGCATGCGCAACAGCTTGCACCGCATCTGTTCGTGATGGACGCAGCCTTTATCCCGGTGCGCACGAAGCTGATACGCGACGCCGCTGCCATCGGTTGCCGGGTGGTCGACGGGACGCGCATGCTGCTTCATCAATTCTGCGGACAGGTCGAACTGTACACAGGCAAGAAGGCCCCGATCGACGCGATGAGCGCCGCCCTGCTCGACGAGATCGCCCGGGTCGGCTAGCCCGGCCGCGTAGCCACAAAGCAGGACGACGGAGCCAGGGATTCAGCACCTTGCGTCAAGACAAGGGCGGATCACAACCGGACCCGAAGCGGTACCAATCTGGAGGAGACGAGATGAAGCACCCCCATAGCATTGCTGCAACGCCAGGCATCGGCAACGACACGGCCATGCCCAGACAGGCGGTAGCGACCGCTGACCTGTACCGCGCGGCCTGGGCCGCCTCCCTCGGCAGCGCGCTCGAATACTACGACTTCGCGCTTTATAACCTGGCTTCCGCGCTCATTTTCGGACCCCTGTTCTTCCCGTCGAGCGATCCGGTCATCGGGCTGATCGCGAGCTTCGGCGCCTACTTCCTCGGCTTCGCGATCCGGCCTGTAGGCGGCATCGTCTTCGGCACGCTCGGCGACCGCTATGGACGCAAATTCGTCCTCATGGCGACGATCCTGCTGATGGGCATGGCAAGCACGCTGATCGGCCTGCTTCCGACCTACGCCAGCGCCGGCATCTGGGCGCCCGTCCTGCTGGTCGGTTGCCGCTTGTTGCAGGGGCTCGGCGCGGGAGCGGAGCAAGCCGGCGCCGCGGTGCTGATGGCGGAGTACGCGCCTGCGAGACGTCGCGGATACTTCGCCGCCTTGCCATTCATGGGCGTGCTGTTGGGAACGGTGATGGCGGCCGCGATCTACTTTGCGCTGGTACGCGTCGAGGACATTTCGCAAAGCTGGCTCTGGCGCGTGCCGTTTCTGCTGAGCGTCGTCATCATTGCGGTGGCGATCTGGATCCGCCTGAAGCTCAAGGAGTCACCTTCGTTCACGAGACTCGAAGCGCGCAAGCAGGTCAACGACAGCCCGCTGAAACATCTCGTCAAGCACTCGAAGCCAACGCTTCTCAAGGTCATCGGCCTGCGGATGGCCGAGAACGGCGGTTCGTCGATCTATCAGTCGCTCGCCATCAGCTACATGGCGACGGCGACCGGTCTCAAAGGACCGATCGGGCCGGTTGCGCTCCTGCTCGCGGGCGCATCGGGAGCCATCGTCATTCCACTCGCTGGCATGCTGAGCGACCGGTTCGGACGCGTTCCGGTCTACCGCGCCTTCGCCTTTTATCAACTCGTGCTGGCCTTTCCGACCTGGTGGGTGCTGAGTCAGGGCAATGCCGCCGCGAGCATCGCCATGCTCTGCGCCGCGCTGGCCGGTGTCTGGGGCATGTTCGCCACCCAGGGCGCCCTCCTTCCGGAGCTGTTCGGTGCACAACACCGCTACGCTGGCGTCGCAGTGGGCCGCGAAGTCTCTGCCGTGATCGCCGGCGGCGTCGCGCCGCTCATCGGCGCGTCGATCATCGCCTGGGCAACGGCACACTGGGGCGGACCGGAAGGAATGATGCTGGCATGGGTGCCGCTCGCGGCGTACGTGGCGATCCTTAGCCTGATCGGCGTGGTGACCACCTTCTACACACCGGAAACGCGCGGCCGTGACCTCGATGATCTGCGCGACGCTGCGGACGACCCGATCGCGTCGCGTACAGCGAGCGAGCTCCGGCGTTCTTAGCCGATCTCGAGCAGCGATGCCGGGGAGCCTGGAGACAAATCGCCGTATTCAGCCGAAGCCGAAGCCATCGACCGATGGGATCGGCTTGCGGCCTGGGTGTCCTCGCTGTCCGGCAGCGCAATGTCAGTGGCGAATCTGCTGGAGGAACGCCTGCGCCCGCACGCTCTTCGGAGCGTCGAAGAATTCATGCGACGGGCTGTCCTCCACGATCTTCCCGCCTTCGAGAAACAGTACCCGCTCCGCCACCTTGCGTGCGAAGCCCATTTCGTGCGTCACGCACAGCATCGTCATGCCGGTTCGCGCGAGTTCCACCATCGCGTCGAGCACCTCGCCCACCATTTCGGGGTCGAGCGCGGAAGTCGGTTCGTCGAACAGCATGATTTTCGGCTCCATGCACAGCGCCCGCACGATTGCCACGCGCTGCTGCTGGCCACCCGAAAGCTGCGAAGGATATTTGTGCGTGTGTGCCCCAAGGCCGATCTTTTTCAGCAGCGCGTGCGCCCGCTCGGTGGCGTCTGCCCGTGAGAAGCGCCGGACCGAAATCGGCGCAAGCACGCAGTTTTCGAGCACCGTCATGTGCGGGAACAGGTTGAAGTGCTGAAACACCATGCCGACGTCGCGCAACGCCTCGCGTGCTCGCGCACCGTCTTTTTGCAGTGCGCTGCCGCGAATTGCAATCGTGCCGCCGCTGCTGTGCTCAAGCTGGTTGATGCAGCGGATGAGCGTGGACTTTCCCGAACCGGAAGGCCCGCAAATCACGACCCGCTCACCCGCGCGCACGTCGAGGTCGATGCCGTCCAGCACCTTGTGAGCGCCGTAGTATTTTTCGAGGCCGGAGATCTGCACGGCCATTTCGCGCGGCGCGGCGGGCGTCGCGGCCAGTGCCGGCGCCGGCGCCGTTGCGCAGAGAGTGTCGGTGGATAGCATCGGTAGCCCTCGTCGGATTCGATCGTCGATGAAGCGGCGCATGCGGCCGCCTCGCGTTTAACTGAAGCGCGTCACGCTATACGGCGCGGGGTCGGTAAACGGCCTCGCGCCCGTTACGAGGTCGGCAATGAGCCGCCCCGTGACCGGCCCCAGCGTGAGCCCGTGGTGCGCGTGACCGAAGTCGAACCACAGCCCCGGATGACGCGGCGCCGGTCCCACCACCGGGCACATATCGGGCAGGCACGGGCGACGCCCCAGCCACGGCTTGGCGTCGATCGGCTCGCCGAGATCGAACAGCTTGCGCGCGATCGCTTCGGCACGCCGCAACTGCACGCGATTCGCGGGCGCGCCGGGGCGCGCGAATTCGATGCCCGTGGTGAGGCGTATGCCCGCGTTCATCGGCGCGAGCACGTAACCGCCGGTGACGTCGCACAGCGGATGCTGCGGCGTCGCCCCTTCGCGGGCGCGGTAATGCAGGTGATAGCCGCGCTTCACGGCCAGCGGCACGCGGTAGCCGAGCGGCGCATACACATCGGCCGAGTCGGCGCCCATCGCCACCACCACGTCTTTCGCACGCACCACGCCTGCTTGCGTTTGCACGAGCCAGCGCGTGCCGTCACGTTCGAGCGTGCGGGCGTCGCCGCGGACGATGCGCCCGCCATCTCGCTCGAACAATGCGGCATAGCCTTGCACGAGTGCGCCGGGGTCGCGTACCGTCTTCGGGTCCTTCCAGCGCACGCCGCCCGCCGCGGTGCGCTTGAGGCCGGGTTCGAGCGCGCGCAGCGCGTCGGCATCGAGCAGATCGAAGTCGAGTCCATAGCCCGCGAGTGCGCGGGCGTCGCGCTGCCCAGCCGCGAGCGCCTCGCGGTCGCGATAAACCTCGATCCAGCCGCGCGAACCGATCAGCGATTCGAGCTTTGCGCGCGCAACGAGCGCATCGTGCTCCTCGACGCAGCGCTCGACGAGCGGCAGCATTGCGGCCGTCGCCTTCGTGAGGTTCGCCGGGCTCGAATGGCGCCAGTAGCGGAATAGCCAACCCGCGATGCGAGGCAAGAACGACGGCTCATAGCGCACGTCGGGCTCGCCATTGAGCGCGTAGCGCAGCAGGCGCCCCACACCGCGCGGAAAGGCATACGGTATGACACTGGAGCGCTCGATCAGGCCCGCGTTGCCGAAGCTCGTTCCGCTGCCGGGCTCGTTGCGTTCGACGATACAGACACTACGATCGCGCGCCTGAAGTTGCAGCGCAGCCGAAACGCCCACGATACCGGCGCCCAGCACAACAATATCGAAGTCCAAAGAACAGTTCCTCCTGCCGGTCATGCCGCGTCACAGCGGATTCAAATGCCTGCCGAGCCGCCGGTCGATGCGCTTCAATACGCGGCGCAAGCATTCGACGAGTACGAGATAAAGCACCGCCGCCCACAGATAAAACTGAAAATCGAAGGTACGGGAAAAGCCGAGCTTCGCAACGGCCATCAGGTCATAGACGGTCACCAGCGAGGCGATGGCGCTTGCCTTCACGAGCAGGATCAGTTCGTTGCCGAGCGGTCCGAGCGCGATCAGCAGCGATTGCGGCCAGACCACGCGCCAGAACCGCGTGCGGGGGCTCAAGCCGAGCGCCTTGGCGGCTTCATGCTGCCCCACGGAGACCGCCGCGAAGCTGCCGCGAAAGATTTCCGCCTGGTACGCCGCCGTATTCAACGTAAACGCAAGCAATGCGCAATACCACGAGTCGCGAAACAGCCACCAGAGCCCGACCTGCTCCCAGAAGCCGCGCAGCGAGCCCAGCCCGTAATAGAGCAGGAAAAGTTGCGCCAGCAGCGGCGAGCCACGAAACACATAGATGAACGCCGCGCTCGACTGGCGCAGCGCGCCCAGGCTCGACATGCGGGCAAAGCAAAGCAGCAGGCCCAGCGCCATGCCCAGCGTGAACGACATGCCGACCAGCCGCGTGGTGACCCAGACGCCCGAGAGGATTTGCATGCCATAGCGGTCCAGCAGTTCCGGCGCGACGAGTTGCTGCAAAAACGAAATCAGGCTCATACACGTCCTTTCTGGTAGCCGCGACCGAAATGCGATTCGGCGAAGGCGAAAAGGCGCCCCGACAATGCCGAGAAAAGCAGATAAATCGCACAGGCCGCGCCGTAGAACAAAATGGGCTCCTTGGTCTGGCTCACGGCGAGATTGGTCTGGCGCATTACATCGACAAGCGAAATGGTCGAGACGAGCGCGGTGTCCTTGAGCAGCGTGAGCCAGTTGTTCGACAAGCCCGGCAGCGCAATGCGCAGCAACTGCGGCAGCACGATGGAGAAGAAGGTTTTCGCCTTCGAGAGCCCCAGCGCGTGCGCGGCTTCGTATTGGCCTTTATGAATCGACTTGAATGCGCCGAGCCACACCTCGCTCGAAAACGCCGCGAGCACGACGCCGAGCGCGACGAACGCGGCAAAGAACGGATTGATCGACACATCCGCTTCAATTCCTGCCGCCGCAAAGAGCCGCTCGAATGCGATTTCAAGGCCGTAGTAGACGATGAACAGCGTCAGCAATTCCGGCAGGCCGCGAAACACCGTCGAAAACGCATAGGCCGCACCGCGCGCCAGCGCACTGCGAGACCGGCTGCCGATCGCCACGAGCAGCCCGAGCGAAAGACCGAACGGCAAGCAGCACAGCGCGAGCGCGATGGTGACCAGCGCGCCCTGCGCAAGCGAGACACCCCAGCCTCCATGCCCGAATCCAAGCAGCGCGAGTGATTCAAACATCGTTGCGACTCCCAGGCAGTGCGCGAGCGGTGCTTCCGGCGCCGCTCGCGGCAGGTTCAGACCATACGTTTCGGCCTGCTTATCAATAGATGCTCGACTTGAAGTAGTGGCTTGAAATGCGCTGATACGTGCCGTCCGCGATGATGTCCGCAATGGCCTTGTTCAGGCGCTCGCGCAGACCGTTGTCGTCCTTGCGCACGGCAATGGCCACATCGTCGTCGCTGCCCGAGACTTCGCCGAGCAGCTTGCAGCAGTCCTTGCCGTCCTTCGCGAGCCAGTCGATATTCGGGAACTTGTCGTTGACGACCGCATCGAGGCGGCCCGCCACGAGGTCGAGATTGGCGTCGTCCTGCGAGGGATACAGCTTCACGGTGGCCCCGGCCGCGCCGAGGACGTCCTGCGCGTAGGCGCCTTGCGTCGTCGACGACTGCGCGCCCACCACGAGCCCCTTGAAGGAAGCGGGCTTCGTATCGCTCAGCTTCGAGTTCTTCGCCACGCTGATCGCGAGGCGCGTGCGGTAGTAGCGGTTGGTGAACGACACTTTCTGCTGACGCTCTTTTGTCACCACCATCGAAGAAACGATCGCGTCGTACTTCTTCGCCATCAGGCCCGGAATCATGCCGTCCCAGTCCTGCGCGACGAGGGTGCAGTCCGCCTTCATCTTGCCGCAGAGCGCATGGGCGATATCGACGTCGAAGCCATTGAGCTGGCTTTTCGAATCGACGGAATTAAACGGAGGATAGGCGCCCTCGATCGCAATCTTGACCGACTCGGCATGAGCGGCGCCGTACGCCGCACAAAACATCAGGACTGCCAAAGTTGACCCGAACAGACGTTTCATGGTGTGGCTCCTTGCGTTGGTGGTTAGTTTGACGACTGATTCGAAGAGGCGTAGCCGACGAATTCGCTGTGCAACGCACCGATCGCCTGAAGCCGACGCTCGACGTCCGCGCCCAGATGCTTGAACACGTCGTTGATCAGCAGATGCACGAGCGAAAGCATCGAAGCGGTGGACTCCCAGAACAGGTCCACTTCGGTCTGTACACGAAAGACTTCGTCGGCATGCTGGTCGGCCCAGTCGCAGAAGTTGTCGGTCACGAGACTCACGGGAATGCCGGCTTCCTTTGCCCGCTCGCACAGCATCAGCGCGTGCCGCGAATAGCGGCGTGCTTCGAATACGATCAGCGCGGTGTCTTTCGGCCGGCTCAGCAATACGTCGCTGAAGTTTCCGGCACTGCCGTCGACGAGTTGCACACCGTCGCGCAGGTACTGCAGCAGGTGCACGAACGTCATCGCAATGCCCCGCTCCGTCTGGAACCCCGCCGCATAGACGCGCGGCACCTTCGCAAGCCGCTCGGAAAGGCGCTTCCACGAAGGCTTCAACGCATGCTCATGCACTTGCACGAGCGCGGCGATTTCCTTTTGCAGACCGCGCGACGGACCCTCGCCGTCGTCGGGCGCGCGCCCGAGGAATTCCTTCAGGCGGTCGCCCATCAGCCACGGCCCATCGCCGAGATCGGCCTGCAGGTCGTTCTTGAGCGCCTTGAAGTGCGCATAACCAATCGAGCGGCAATACCGGCCTATCGTGGACTCGCTCAGCTCGAGCTTCTCCGCGATCATGGCCGACGTTTCGAACGGCAGGTTCTGCAGATTCGCGAGCATGTACGCCGCGATCGTGCGCGACGAGGCGGTGGACGACGACAGGCTTTCCTGCAACCGCTGTTTGACGGTCTGCTTCATGATCACCTCCATGGGAAGCGAGATTAAGATATTTCTGTCATTCAGACAATCGTTGCAAAAAAACTTTCATCGCGAGGCGTGGCATATCCGCCTGCGAAGCCGCAACAGGCCGAAACGATTGGCAAAGTAAGTAAAAACCCTTGGGAGCGGCGCTCTGAGCGCCTTGGCCGCGTTGGCGGGAATTCGCGTGACGGAGACCGCGCCAGAGCAAGGGCGGGAATCGGGTGTGCGAATGTCACTGAAGGAAGTCTGCACGGACTGTGCGCCCGATCTTGCAGCACGACTAGTGCACAGGGGAAAGGAGAATCGACATAGGGAAAGGTCGGCGCGCGAAGAGAGGCGCCTGGAAGAAAGCCCCGCCGCGAAACGGAACCAGGAATCAGCCAGATCGAAAGAAGCGCAAGGAATATCCTTGCGCCCCGCATCGGATCGAATTGCGGTTACTGATCGACGGGAATCCAGGCCATCATCGCCGCGTCGCTCGCACGGAACGCCGGGAATTTCGCTCCCAGCTCCGCGATGGTGTGGATATCGTTCTTCACGAGATCGTCGCGCGTGACGAGTGCGGGTTGACGCGCTGCCGTTGTCCTTGACGGCCTGTGCGAGCAGCAGCGAAGCGAGGTCATGGTCGCTCTGCTCGATTTGCGCAACCTTAGGATTGGCCATCGCGCCCAAGCGCAGTATTCAAGCCGGCGAGGCCGCCGCCAGCAATACAGACCTGTGCATCTTCGTTGCCAGTCAGTTGCGGGTAGGGACGGCGAGAAACAGTGGATTCGCAGTCATTGTTCATGCGATTACAGCTTGGCAACGTACGAAATTTAGAGCACGGCGCCGGAAGGTACGCGAGAAAGCGCAGCCTCAAGCCTCGGCCAACGCGAGCGGGACACCCCCCCTGTGTGACGGCGCCCCTCCACATACTCCGCCAGCTTACCCGCATACCAGTTGGTGAAGTTGGTCAGCATGAACTCCGAAGGCGCATACGGTCCGGGCGCATACGCCTTCGAGTTCACCCCGCGCTGATTGTGCGCCACGAGCGTGGCGTCCTGTGCGTTCGTTGCGCGCCATACCTGTGTGAGCGTCTCCACATCGTAGTCCATGCCCTCCACGGCATCCTCGTGGACGAGCCAGGTCGTCTTGAGCGCCGTCTGCGTGGCCGACAAGGGCAGCACCCGGAAATGGATGATATGGTCCGAGAGGAAGTGATTCCAGTTGTTCGGAACCCTGAACATCCGCACCGAACCGAGATCGGTCTCGGTCAGGTCGCCCAACAGTTTCTTGCATGCCGGGCGCCCGTCGGCGGTGAACGATACCGCTCCGCGATGGAACGGCAAACGGATGCAGCGGAACTCCGTCCCACCGTCTACGGGCAAATGCGGCAACGAGAGGCGGTCCCACAGCGCCGTCTTTTCCTGCATCAAGAGCTGGAAATCGCGGTTGGCCCGCGGGTCGTCCGGCAGCGCGAATTCAATCAGCGTGGCCAGCAGTTCCGGGTGATTCCCCACGCAGTGATAGCACTCGCGATTGTTCTCGATCACGAGCTTCCAGTTTGCGTCTTCCACGATTGTCATGGAAAGTGCGACCTTGCAGCGATCCGGCCGGTGCGGTGCGATATACGGCGCGACCGCCGCCTTGAAGCGTGAAATATCGGGCGGCGTGTCGGCGATGCAGACATAGACCATCCCGCAGATCACCTCGAGATGAACCCGGCGCAGGCCGTGCTCGGCGCGGTCGAAGCCGGAGGGCATCTGACGCGCGCTTCGCAGGCTGCCGTCCAGTTCATAGACCCACTGATGGTATGGACAGACCAGCCGCTTTGCGTGCCCCGCCGGTTCCGTGCAGAGAACCGAGCCGCGATGGCGGCAGGTGTTGAAGAACGCGCCGACCTCCCCGCCCTTCCCGCGCAGCACCACCACCGAAGTCTTGCCGACATCGAGCGTGACATAGTCACCCTCGCGCGGGATCTCAGCCACACTGCACGCGAACAGCCACTCGTTCGAGAAAACCGCCTCGATGTCGAGTTCGTGCATCGCGGGGTCGGTGTAGAAGTCCCCGGCGAGGCTATAGCCTTCGCGCCGCGTCTCGAGCAGCGAACGAACATGGGCAAAATCGATCACGTCAAAGACTCCTTCTCAGTCGGATTCCACGAGTTCGGGGGTTGCACGAAGTTTCATCAGAACGAGTGGCGCATGCCGATGCGCACGTCGGCCTGCGTGGTCGTGGAAGACGGCGTGAAGCTATAGCCGATCACCGCATCCACGCCTTGCGACGCCTTCAGCCAGTCGCCCGAGATATACACGTCCGTGCGCTTCGAAAGCAGGTAGTGCATCCCCGCCGACAGCTGATTCCAGTGGTGGCCGTCGAAGTGCGTGTACTGGTAGCCGCCCACGAGACTTGCCGCGGGCGTGATCTGCCAGTTCGCGCCGCCCTCGGCGACCTGCATGTGCTCACTCTCGCCGAACGCCTTGATCTGCGTGTACGTGAAAGCGCCCATCAGCGTGACCTTGCCGAGTGCATAGCTCGCGCCGACGCCGAAAGCGCCCTGCTTGTCCACAGGGAAAGGCGTATCTGCATAGAGCGAAGTGACCGCGCCCGTGGCGGGATCGACGCTCACGGTCGGCCTGCCGAAGAACGTGCGCACGCCGATCATGTTGTACGGGTCGAACGCATAGATGCCAGACGGGTTGTTCAACTGCGTATAAGCCGTGCCCATTGCGAACGCGCCGTGCTGATACTGCGCGCCCACGCTCCACGCGCTGCCCGTGTGGAAGTCGCCCGGCGTATTGCTGAACGAGTACATACCGCCAAACTGGAAGCCGCCGTAAGTGTTCGACATGAACTTCACGGCGTTCGGCAGATGGTCGCCGTTCATGCGGTCGAAGTCGCCCTGATTGATCGCGTAGCCGCTTGCCCACGCTGACACGTTGTACAGGTAGACAAACTCCTTCGTCATGTCGATCTGGTTGCCGAAAGTGAGCGTACCCCAATCACTTTGCAGACCTACGTAAGCCTGGCGGCCAAAAAGCGACCCGCCGTTCGAGATCTGCCCGTTACCCAGGTGAAAGCCGCTTTCCAGCTTGAAGACGGCCTTCATCCCTCCGCCCAGGTCTTCGGTGCCCGAGAGGCCCCAGCGGTTCGCATACGAAACGCCGTCGTCGAACTTCACCTGATAAGAGCCGCCAGCATTGCTCACGTACGTGACGCCCGCGTCGAGCACGCCGTAGAACGTGACGCTGCTTTGCGCACGGGCCGGCATCGCAAGCGTAGCGAACGCGAGCGCAGCCGCGTGCAGTGCGGCAAGCCGCATTGTGTTCATCGATTTCATATTGGAGTCGTTGGAGCGGCGGAATCAATTCAGGCCACGGTCAGCTTCGCGCACGAGCTGACGTTCTTTTTCGATGTCGAGCGAGCGGCAGGCCCACAGATAGACCAGCGCGGCGACAGGCAGGCCCACGAGCATCGCGATGTCGGTGCCGCCAAGCGCACGGGCCACAGGTCCGCTGTAAAGCTCCGTCTTGAAGAACGGAATCATCGCCACGAAGCCCACCGCATAGGCGGTCAGGCCGCGCCAGTTCCAGCGCCCGTAAATGCCACGCGGGTTGAAGATCTCGCGCACCGAGTAATGCGAGTGGCGCACGATGAAGAAGTCGACGAGGTTGATCGCGGTCCACGGCGTGAACAGATAGCCGAGGATGCCGAGGAAGTCGCCGAACTTGCCCATGAAATTGTCCGACGCCGAAAACGCGAGCGACGTCGCCACGATGGCCACCACGACGAGGCTCACCACGCGCTTGGTCGCGTTCGACTTGAGCGGCTTGAACGAGTCGGTGATGCTGAGCAGCGTGAGCGAGGCGCCATAGAAGTTCAAGCCGGTAATGGCGAGCAGTCCCAGCAGCGAAAGCAGCAGCGTGACCGTGCCGAAGCCGGGAAAGATCATGTCGCCCGCGCGCTGGACCGCATCCGAGATCTCGATCTGCGCGTTGAGCGCCGCCGCCGCGGTGCCCACCAGCATCATCCAGACGCCGCCGATGAACGCGCCGAGGAAGGTCCACCAGAAGGTGGCGCGCACGCCCGTATTAGGCGGAAGATATCGCGAGTAGTCCGAAACGTAGATCGACCACGAAAGCTGGTAGGCCGCCGCCGAGAAGAGCTGCACGAGGAACGGCGTGGTCTTGAAGCCGGCGAGGCTCAGTTGGCCTGCGGGGAACTGCACCTTCACGCACATGCCGATGCTGAAGATCGTGAGCGCGGCGAGCAGCGCGAGTGCGAGCCAGCGTTGCGCCTTGTGGATCAGGTCATAGCCGAATACCGCGAGCGCGACCGAGATCACCGTGAAGACGATGTAGCTCAGATGCGGTTCGGTGCCAAGCAGATGATGTGCGGTCTGCCCCGCCATGAGCTGGTTGAACGAGTTGTAGCCGATATAGGTGACGAGCGCGACCACCCACACGAGCAACGCGCCCATGTAGCCGAACTGCGGGCGCGACTGGATCATCTGCGGCAGCCCGAGCTGCGGCCCCTGGCTCGAATGGAACGCCATGAAGAAGGTGCCGAGCACGTTGCCGAGCACGATGGCGATCGCGCTCCACAGCAGGTTGCCGCCCATGCTGATGCCGATCGCACCGGCCGCGATGGTCGCGAGGTTGGCGTCGCCCGTGAACCATACGGGCCACAGGTGCCAGGCCTTTCCCTTGCGTTCGGCGAGCGGCACGTAGTCGATCGAGCGTGATTCGATCCGCGATTTGGCGCGCGCGGGCTCGTTGGCCAGCGCTTCGGCAATTGCCTCTTGGGACATGTCTCCTCCAGTTGTGGGGTGGCTCAAGCGGTCCCGCACGACGCGGCTCCGCTTGCCACGCCGGTCCCGATACCAGAGGTTCCAGTTTCCGGACACGACGCGGTTATCCTACGGTTAACGCAAAACTATCAGTTAACAATAGTACGCACCCTGGAGGGTTTCGTCTCACTATCGCATCCTCCTATTGACGCCCACGAAGAAATCGATTTGCTTTGCCGCGCGTCAATTCACATTGATTTCTAACAAAAAGAATACGCGCTTCGCATCAATGCAGCACACCCTCTTCCTCGCGTCGAGGGATAACCCTGATCCACCGCCGCCGAGTTTTCTCTTATATTTCTGTTAACCCATAGTTTTGTTGTAACTGTTAGTTAACCAACTCCAGTGCGGCGGACCCCATGACCTATCTCCCGATCGAATTCCACAAGAAACCCGAACTCCCCCAACTGCCGGCCGACTTCTGCGCCAACCCGGAACTCGCCTGGACCATTCCGGCGAGCTACTACACCGCCGAAGCGGTCTACAAGGCAGAGGAAAAGAAGATCTTCGAAAACACGTGGATCTGCGTCGCGCACCGCAGCGAGCTGGTCGAAGCTAACGCCTACATCACGCGCGAAGTGGTGGGCGAAAGCATTCTCCTCGTGCGCGGCAAGGACAAGGTGCTGCGCGCGTTCTACAACGTCTGCCCGCACCGCGGCCACCAGCTGCTCGAAGGCAGCGGCAAGGCGAAGAACGTCATCACATGCCCGTATCACGCCTGGGCGTTCAAGCTCGACGGCGCGCTCGCGCACGCCAACAACTGCGACCACGTGGAGTCGTTCGACAAGGAAAATTCGACGCTCGTGCCGGTGCGCGTGGAGGAGTACGCGGGTTTCGTGTTCATCAACCTGAACCCGGACGCGCAAGGCGTGGAAGCCCAGTTGCCCGGCCTCGAAGCGAGCCTGCGCAAGGCGTGCCCCGTGATCGACGACCTCAAGCTGGCCGCGCGCTTCGTGACCGAAACGCCCGCCAACTGGAAGTCGATCGTCGATAACTACCTGGAGTGCTACCACTGTGGCCCGGCTCACCCCGGCTTCTCGGACTCCGTGAAGATCGATCAGTACACGCACACGCTGAACGGCAACTGGACGGTGCAGTTCGGTCATGCGCAGTCGTCGGAACGCTCGTTCAAGCTCGACCCTTCAGTGAAAGACCCGAGCTTCAGCGGCTACTGGGCGTGGCCGTGCACGATGTTCAACGTGCCGCCGGGCAGCGACTTCATGACGGTCATCTATGAATTCCCGATGAGCGCCGAAGTCACGCTCCAGCACTACGACATCTACTTCCTGAACGACGAACCGACCGAAGAGCAGCAAAAACTGATCGAGTGGTATCGCACGGTGTTCCGTCCGGAAGACCTGCGCCTCGTGGAGAGCGTGCAGAAGGGCCTGAAGTCGCGCGGCTATCGCGGCCAGGGCCGCATCATGGTCGACAAGGCACGCAGCGGCGTCAGCGAGCACGGCATCGCGCACTTCCACAACCTGCTTGCGCAGCAGTACCAGGACTAAGAGGCACGCATGACTTCCCTTCAACATCCCGGCCTGCTGCGTGAGCGGGCCTATATCGACGGCCAGTGGCGCGACGCCGACGACGGCGCCACGCTCGACGTTCTCAACCCCTCCACGGGCGAGCGCATCGCGAGCGCGCCGAACATGGGCGCGAACGAAGCGCGTGCGGCCATCGAGGCCGCGCACCGAGCCTTTCCGGCATGGCGCGCCACGACCGCGAAAGAACGCGCGCGCCTGTTGCGCAACTGGTTCGAGCTCATCATGGCGAATCAGGAAGCGCTCGCTGAAATCATGACGCGCGAGCAAGGCAAGCCGCTCGCGGAAGCGCGCGGCGAAATTGCCTACGCGGCCTCGTTCATCGAATGGTTCGGCGAGCAGGCCAAGCGCATCGACGGCGACGTGATCCCGAGCCCGAACCCGGACCAGCGCCTCGTCGTGACGAAGGAGCCGGTGGGCGTGTGTGCCGCCATCACGCCGTGGAATTTCCCCGCCGCGATGATCACCCGCAAGGCCGCGCCCGCGCTCGCCGCTGGTTGCACCATCGTCATCAAGCCCGCCAACGAGACGCCGCTCTCCGCGTTCGCGCTCGCCGCGCTCGCCGAAGAGGCCGGCATCCCGGCCGGCGTCATCAACATCGTGACGGGCAAGTCGCGCGAGATCGGCCTCGAGATGACGGCGAGCCCGCTCGTCAAGAAGCTCACGTTCACGGGCTCGACCGAAGTGGGTCGCCTCCTGATGCGCCAGTGCTCGGATACCGTCAAGAAGGTGTCGCTCGAACTCGGCGGCAACGCCCCGTTCATCGTGTTCGACGACGCGGACCTCGACGCCGCGATCGAAGGCGCCCTGGTCTCGAAGTACCGCAACGCGGGGCAGACCTGCGTCTGCGCGAACCGCTTCTATGTGCACGACACGGTCTACGACGAGTTCTGCCGGCGCTTTGCGGCGCGCGTGGCTGCCTTCAAGGTAGACGACGGTTTTGCCGAAGGCGTCAACGTCGGGCCACTCATCACCGAAGCGGCGCGCGACAAGGTCGATGCTCTTGTGCGCGACGCCGTGGCGCAAGGCGCACGCGTGGTCACGGGCGGTGCGTCGCACGAACGCGGCGGCAACTTCTACGCGCCCACCGTGCTCGCGGACGCGAAGCCTGGCATGGCCGTGCTCTCCGAAGAGATCTTCGGACCGGTTGCGCCCATCGTGCGCTTCACGAGTGACGCCGAAGTCGTGCAGCTCGCGAACGATTCGATCTACGGGCTCGCCGCGTACTTCTACAGCCGCGACATCGGCCGCATCTGGCGCGTGGCCGAGCAACTGGAATACGGCATCGTCGGCATCAACACGGGCCTGATCTCCAATGAGGTCGCGCCGTTCGGCGGCGTCAAGCAGTCGGGCATCGGTCGCGAGGGCTCGAAGTACGGCATTGAGGACTATCTGTCGATCAAGTACCTGTGCATGGCGGGCTTGAACAGTCAAAGCGGGCGCTAAGCCACTAAGCCGCGCGCTGCGCTATGGGCGGATGCGGGCCCTGCCGTATCCGCTCTTTTTCCGGATTCAGAAGTCAAGGAAGTCAACATGAACGCCCGCGAATCGATCACTGTCGACGTCGTCGCCGTCGAGCAGCTCACTCCGCTCATCAAGCGCTTCACGCTCGCGCTGCCCGACGGCGCACCGATGCCGTCATTCAGCGGCGGCGCCCACGTGCTCGTCTCGATG
The DNA here is from genome assembly GCF_038900775.1 of Paraburkholderia sp. JHI869. NCBI lineage: Bacteria > Pseudomonadati > Pseudomonadota > Betaproteobacteria > Burkholderiales > Burkholderiaceae > Paraburkholderia > Paraburkholderia sp. JHI869. The sequence continues at coordinate 209,505 of NZ_JAYMSC010000010.1, read as the reverse complement.
CAGGACGGCGAGCGGTGGCACCACAACGCGTATTCGCTCCTGAGCTCGCCGCACGACACTCGCCAGTATCAGATCGCCGTGCGCCGCGAAGAGGCCTCGCGCGGCGGCTCCGCCTTCATGCACGACAAGGTCGCGGTGGGCACGCGGCTCGCCATCGGCTCGCCCGCAAACCTGTTCGAACTGGCGAAGAATGCGAAGCGGCACGTGTTCATTGCGGGCGGCATCGGCATCACGCCGTTCCTCGCGCAACTGGCCGAGCATCGCCCCGAGGATCTCGCACTGGAACTGCACTATGCGTACCGCAGCCCCGAGCACGGCGCTTTCGTCGACGAACTCAAGGCCGGGCCTCATGCGGCCAACGTGCACTGCTATGTCGATAGCGAAGGCCAAAAGCTCGATCTCTTCAAGCTCTTCCACAATCTGCCCGGCGACGCGCATGTCTACGTCTGCGGCCCGCAAGGTCTCAACGACGCGGTCTATGCAAACGCAGCGTTGCTCGGCTGGCCGAAGGCGCAGCTGCACTCCGAGCAGTTCGCCGCGACGGACACCGGCGGCAAGGCGTTCACCGTGGTGCTGGCCAGGTCCGGTATCGAACTCGAAGTGGGCGAGGACGAAACCATCCTCAAGGCCATCGAGCGCGCCGGTGTGACGGTGGAGTCGCTGTGCCGCGAGGGCGTGTGCGGTACCTGCGAAGTGCCCATCCTCGAAGGCGAGGCCGATCACCGCGACCAATACCTGGACGATGATGAGAAGGCGGCGCAGAAGACCATTTTGTTGTGCGTGTCGCGCTCGCGCACGCCGCGCCTCGTGATCGACCTCTAGGCCGGGCTCACACGCGGCGGCCTTTACGGGCCGATCCCCGGAACGGCCGTTGCGCCGATCCGTTAAACTAGCGGGAGATAAGCGGCCGGACGCGGCAGGTGGAAGAATCGTCCGGGCCGCGCGCCCCACCCATCACCGGCGGCATATGCCCGGCCCGATTGGCGGCCTCGGGGCGTATGCCGCCCTTTTCGCTTGTTCCTTTCGACCGCGCGATTCGTCATAGAGGGAATTGGATGTCCGAGGATACGTTCGCGTTCCGTCTGAAAGTGCTGCTCGAGCACAAGAAGCTGAGCCTGCAGCAAGTGGCCGACGCCGTCGGCATTTCCCGCACCGCCGTGCACAAGTGGACGCGCGGCGGCGAGATCGACTATTCGAACCTGCGCCGCCTCGCGGCGTTCCTTGACGTGAACTGGATCTGGCTTCGCTATGGCGACGAAGCCGTGAAAGACCTCGGCATCGCGGGCAATACCGAGCTGCCCATGACCGACCTGCGCCGGCGCTACACCGCCGAGATCATGTCGAACGAGGCGCGCATGAAACAGGCCCAGGAATTGTCGGGCATCGTCACGTGGGAATGGAATCTCGTGGCCGACGAGCTCATCTATTCGAGCAACTGCGCACAAGTCTACGGTCGCGAGATCCACAGCAACGAAGAGTTCTGGGAGATCCTGCACCCCGAGGACTCGATCTGGCTGAATGACGAGGCGTTGAAAGAACTCGTGGCGAGCAAGGCGCCGCGTGTATGGGACTTTCGCATCATCTTGCCCGACGGGCGCATTCGCTGGATCGAATCGCGCGTTGCCACGCTGCTCGACGACGCGGGACGTCCGTTGCGCGTGGTCGGCACGACGATCGACATCAGCGCGCGCAAGGAAGCGGAGTCCGCAACGCAACGGCGCCTGCAATTGCTCAACGACGCCGCGCGCATTGCCGGCTTCGGCGCATGGCGCTGGCTGCGCGCGCAAGACGAACTGATCGTCTCGGACGAGTGGTGCCGCCTGTTCGGTGTCGATACGGGACAAGCGCCGCGCCATTATGTCGAGCTTACGCAGCGCATTCATCCGGACGACCGCGCGGCGCGCGAAGCGGCCGTGAGCGATGCGCTCGCGCACCGCACAGAGTACCGCGTGCTCTATCGCGCTACGCTGCCCGACGATACGTGGCGTCTGGTGGTGGAGCAAGGCTACGCGCGGGTGGCCCCGCATGGCGAGGACGTGTGGCTCACGGCGCTGTGCCGCGCAGCGCAACCCGCCGACATGGCGGCGGGCGCGGCCGTGGGGGCGCAGCCGCCCGCCGAAGAAGGCGCGGCCAAAGGAGCCGCACAGCACTGAACGCGGAGCAGCGCGCAACCGCATATGGCCTGGCCTCCGGCACGCATGCTTACGCCGTGCCGTTCGGCACCTGCGGACGCTGGACTGTGCGGACGGTTTGTGAGAAGTACCAAGGTGTCCCGACGGGACACCCTCAACACGCTTTCCAGTTAAAGCACAGCGGCGACTGCCTTCCCAACGTCCGTCGTGTTCGCCGTGCCGCCCATGTCGGGCGTGCGCGGGCCTTCCACGAGCACCTTCTCGATGGCCTGCATGATCGCGTCGTGCGCGGCCTTGTATTGCGCGTCGCCGTTGCCGAGGAAGTCGAGCATCATCGCACCCGACCAGATCATCGCGATGGGGTTGGCGATCTTCTTGCCAAAGATGTCGGGCGCGGAGCCGTGCACCGGCTCGAAGAGCGACGGAAACTTGCGCTCGGGATTCAGGTTCGCCGAAGCCGCCAGGCCGATCGTGCCCGTGCACGCGGGACCGAGGTCCGAAAGAATGTCGCCGAAAAGGTTGGAGGCCACGACCACGTCGAAGCGGTCCGGCTGCAGCACGAAGCGCGCACAAAGAATATCGATGTGCTGCTTGTCCCACTTCACGTCGGGATACGCCTCGCCCATCGCGGCCACGCGCTCGTCCCAGTACGGCATGCTGATCGAAATGCCGTTGGACTTCGTGGCCGCCGTGAGCTTCTTGCGCCCGCGCTGGTTCGCGAGTTCGAACGCGTACTTGAGGATGCGGTCCACACCGTGACGCGTGAACACCGACTCCTGCAGCACGAACTCGCGCTCGGTGCCTTCGAACATCTTGCCGCCCACCGAGCTGTACTCGCCCTCGGTGTTCTCGCGCACCACGAGAAAGTCGATGTCGCCGGGCTTGCGGTTGGCGAGCGGACACGGCACGCCGGGCAACAAACGCACCGGCCGCAGGTTCACGTACTGGTCGAACTCGCGGCGGAACTTCAGCAACGAGCCCCACAGGGAGATGTGATCGGGCACCTTGTCGGGCCAGCCGACCGCGCCGAAGTAGATCGCATCGAAACCCTTGAGCGTGGCGAACCAGTCGTCGGGCATCATCTTGCCGTGCTGCAGGTAGTAGTCGCAGCTCGCCCAGTCGAAATGCGTGAATTCGAGGTTCAAACCAAACTGCCTGGCCGCGGCTTCCACCACGCGCACGCCCTCGGGCATCACTTCCTGGCCAATGCCGTCGCCGGCAATGGCGGCGATTCTGAATGTCTTGCGCATGTCTCGTTCTCCGTTGCGCGGCGCGCCAGAATTGGCGCGTGCTCGATGGATGCAAGCATGCCTCAAAGGGCGCCAGAAATTAGCCCTTGCAGCGTTGAGACATTGAACACGAGTCGTGAATAATCGCTTTCGACGGGAGCTCGAGCACACCACCCTGACACCTGATCGACCGATGAGACTGCGTCAGTTGGCACAGTCCGAAGTCAATGGGATTCGCGAGCACCCTTTCAAGCGTTTGCGGCTCGCTGAAATCGCCGGCAAGCGACGTAACACGGGCATCGTCGCTCATCGCGCCGGGATACTGCCCGACCAGCGCGGACCCGACGAATCCGCCGGCCCCGGTCACCTGCACTCTCATGCCCCGTTCCCGCGTTCGTCACTGCTCTGCGCACGCACTACCCGCTAATCGATCGCACCGAATGGCGCGCTGCCCTCCTCGTCGCGCGCCACCATCCTCACCCAGTCGCCGAAATGCATGAAGCCCGTGCGCACCACGCCCTCGTCGATCATCTCGATCACCCGCCGCTCGGCAATGCACGCGGAGCCTGCGCTGCGATCCACGTTCGACACGGTGCCAGACCCGATGATCGAGCCCGCAGCAAGAACGCGCGTACGTGCCGCGTGGGCGATGAGTTCGTCAAAGCTGAAGTTCATCTCGCGTCCATGCGGATGACCAAACGGGTTGCCGTTCCACTCGACATTCAGGTGCAGTTGCACGCGCCCGTCACGCCAGTCGACGCCGAGTTCGTCGGGCGTGATGGCAACGGGCGCAAACGCCGTGGAAGGCTTGGCCTGCAAGAACCCGAAGCCTGTCTTCATCTCGCGCGGTCCGTATGCCCGCAAACTCCAGTCGTTGATCTGCACGAGAAGGCGGATGTGCTTCATCGCGTCCGCTGCCGTTGCGCCCATCGGCACCTGACTCACCACAACGCCGAATTCGCCCTCGAAATCGATGCAATCGGCCTCGTCAGGCAACTGCACATCGCACAAGGGGCCGAGAAAATCGTCGCTGGCGCCCTGATACATCACCGGCACCGTATCGAAGTCGGGAATCGGCGGCGTGTTGAACGCCGGCTCCATCAGCCGGCCGTGGTTGAGAAAAGCCGAGCCATCGCACCACTGCGGGCTGCGAGGCAGCGGCGCGGCGCACGCGGCCGGGTCAAACGGGCGAGCGTTGGGCACGCGAGCCGCGTTTAACCCGTCGTATAGCGCCTGGAGTGCTGGCGCCACCTCGTGCCAGCGTTCGAGCGCATCGAGCAGCTTACTCGCGATGGGTTGCGCATCCACAGCCTGGCGCAGGGCGCGCGACACCAGCAGCAAACACCCATCCTTGCCGCCTTCGGGCAACGTTGCGAATTTCATCGTGTTCCTCTACTCACGGCGCGGCCGCCGTGCATTCGAAGATCGCGACGGCGCGCGTCCAGCCGGCAGATGCGCCGCGAATCTTGCGAGGAAAACAGCTGATCATGAAGCCGTCCGGAGGCAGAGCTTCGAGATTGTGCAGCTTCTCCAGGTGGCAATAGCCGATATTCCGCCCCGCCTTATGCCCTTCCCAGATCAGCGAGGTATCACCCGTCTCCGCGATCTTTCTTGCTGTATAGGAGAACGGCGCATCCCAGCTCCACGCATCGGTGCCGGTCAAGCGCACGCCGTGCTCCAGCAGGTACATGGTGGCTTCGTAGCCCATACCGCATCCGGAATTGACATAGTCAGCATGGCCATAGCGCGACCCTGCGCGCGTATTGACGACGACGATATCGAGCGGTTGCAGCACGTGGTCGATACGCGCCAGTTCGGCTTCGATATCTGCGGCGGTCACGACATAACCAACGGGACAATGCCGAAAATCCAGCTTGACGCCCGGTTGGAAGCACCATTCCAGCGGCACCTCGTCGATCGTGATCGAAGGCTTCGCCTCGCCATCGGGATAGTCCTCGGGTTTCGTGCCCGGCAGCATCGCCATGAATTCGGGAAGCGTGTCGGCGTGCTTCTGGCAGGTGATTTTCGGCGCGAGCGGCGGATCCGAAAGTATTTCGTTTTCCAGATAGATTTAGAGATCGACAAACCGTTGACCATCCCGCAGAGTTGCTGCTCACGGAAACGTTTTGCTGCGTGCTGTGGGAGCGAAGCCCGCTTGCGAAAGGCGAGCAAACGGCCGAGCGGTATCTGGAGGCGGGACACATCGTCGTCCAGACCGACGAAGTCCATTCGGCGCTGGAAGACGGCTTCATGCACAAGCACGGCATCGAGCGCAAGGTGGAAGTGACGACCTACAACTTCATGTCATCGGCCCAGTTGTTGCCCGGCACGAACCGGATGGCCACGATGCACCGCCGGCTCGCCCAGGAGGCGGCGCGCTGCCTGCCAGTCGAGCTGCGTGACGCGCCCGTCCCCGTGCCTGCGATGGAGCAGTCGATGCAGTGGCATAAGCATCGCACCTAGGACCCCGGTCTCATCTGGCTGCGCGGGTTGATCAAGGAAGCCGTCGTCCTGATGGATCCTTCTCATGATGATGCATGAGAAGGATCACTGCCGAGCGGAGTCTATGCACTCAGGAATCCTGCCAATCAATCGCGGCTAACCGGATTAGAAATCGGGACGGAGAAAAACCATCAAACAAACATGACTTCCGCTTCATTCAATCGGTTCGTATGGCAAACCAACGTAGTTTTCCGCGATCGTCTTGAGGCCGGCATCGGAAGTCGTGTAGTAATCGTAGTCGGTACGCTGCATGCGCTTGTCGAAGGCGTCGCGGTCCGAAAACTCGTGCAGGAGGTTCGTCATGAACCACGAGAAACGTTCTGCTTTCCACACGCGGCGCAGCGCGATCTGCGAATACTTTTCCAGTAGATCGGTGCGGCCGTCGCGGTAAACGCGATTCAAGATCCGATACAACGTGCTCACGTCGCTCGCGGCGAGATTCAAGCCCTTCGCGCCGGTCGGCGGCACGATATGCGCCGCGTCGCCAACGAGAAACAGCTTGCCGTACTGCATCGGCTCAACCACGTAGCTGCGCAGCGGCGCGATGCTCTTCTCGAGAGACGGACCGGTCACGACCTTCTCCGCCACATCCTGCGGCAGGCGCGTTTTCAACTCTTCCCAGAAGCGTTCGTCGGACCAGTCTTCGACTTTCTCGGCCAACGGCACTTGCAGGTAGTAACGGCTGCGAGTCGTCGAACGCTGACTGCACAGCACGAAGCCACGCTCGTGATGCGCGTAAATCAGTTCGTGATTGACAGGCGGGGTGTCGGACAGCATGCCGAGCCAGCCAAACGGATAAACGCGCTCGTAATGCGTGAGCACTTCCGCGGGGATCGTCTTGCGCGAAACGCCATGAAAGCCATCGCAGCCCGCGATGTAATCGCAATCCAGACGGTATGTCTCGCCGTTCTTTTCGAATGTGACGTAAGGCGCTTCGCCTTTTACTTCGTGCAACTGAACATTGGCCGCTTCGTAGATCGTGGTCGCGCCGCATGCCTCGCGCGCCGCCATCAAATCGCGCGTCACTTCGGTCTGGCCGTACACCAGCACAGACGAGCCGCCCGTGAGCTGCTTCAGGTCGATCTGGTCACGTCGCCCACCGAACACGAGTTCGATGCCGTCGTGAACCAACCCTTCCGCATCCATGCGCTCGCTCACGCCCGCTTCGCGCATCAGGTCGACCATGCCCTGTTCGAGCACGCCCGCACGGATTCGGCCGAGCACGTATTCGCCGCTTTGACGTTCAAGAATGACGTTGTCGATGCCCGCCTTGTGCAACAACTGTCCCAAAAGCAGGCCGGACGGCCCGGCGCCGATGATCGCTACTTTGGTCTTCATGACCTGTGTCTCCTGTATTTCTCTACGCCGTGACTTCTCTTTGAACCCTAATGACTAGCGCCACGGTTGAATTGCATTTTTCTAGAAATACGCGGCGCTGATAAGGCAATTTTTTCGATTAAAATTGGACTTTTAAAAAGTCCTGTGCGGGCCGATAACCCGGTGACGAATTCATGAAGCATCCGGCGCAGCACGACATCCCCGTCTTCAAGTTATACGGCGAAGGGCCGGACTGGAGCACGCTCGATTTGCTGCACTGCGAGTCGATACCCGAGCGAAGCAGCTTGCACGACTGGGAAATCCGGCAGCACAGGCACGCGGACCTCGCGCAAATCCTGTACGTTCGGAAAGGCGTGGCGCAGCTCGAAATTGAGGGCGAGAAGACAAGGATAAACACGCCATCGGTCCAGGTCGTCCCGCCGATGTGCGTGCACGGCTTCCAGTTCTCTCCGGAGGTCGATGGATACGTGGTGACCATCGCTGCACCGCTGATGAACTGGCTTCAGCAGCAAATCGATGCGCCGCGCCGCGTGCTCGAGCACCCGGGCTGCTATCCGGTCGGCAACGACCTGCCTTACCTGAACACGCTGTGCGGCCGGTTGAATCAGGAATACGGCCTTCCCGCACCTTCAAGGGACCTGATGCTCCGATCGCTCGTAAGCGCGCTCGTCGTATGGGTCAGTCGTCAGGATCAACAAGGCGAGGAAAGGGGCGAACTCCAGGATCGTGGCCAAGCCTACCTGAGGGCATTCTCCGGCCTGATCGAAAAACATTACCGCGAACATTTTCCGATCAGCCGCTACGCCGAACACTTAGGCGTGACGCCGGTGTATTTGAATATGGTTTGCCAGCGCATAGCGGGCAAAAGCGCCCTCGCCCTCGTGCATCAGCGACTGCTGCTCGAGGCCAAGCGCAGTCTCACCTACACCGCACTCAACATCAATCAGGTATCCGATTTTTTGGGCTTCACGGAGCCCGCGTATTTCACCCGGTTCTTCAAGCGATTCACTGGCGTGACGCCAAACGCCTTTCGCAAGCGCAAATAATTGCACTGTCGCCCGCATCGGGCTGCCGCGGCGCAGAGACATCAACACGAGCGCGCATCCCGGCGCGAGGCCATGCGCCCAGGAGATCCCCCCCAAGTGCGCGTGGCCGTTTGCCAGATGCAAGCGCCGCTGGTGCCTGCAGCAACGCGTCAGAACCTGTGGCGAATCGCGGCACGCACCAGCGCCTGGCGGGTGTTCGACGAGTCGCCGGCATTGCCGATGTTCGCCACTGCAGGCGCACCCGTGGACGACGTGCCCGCCGCGATCTGATACGCACCCTCGGCGTAGAGATCGGTTCGCTTCGAAAGAAAGTAATCGGCCATCACGCTGACCTGGTTGAAATGCTGATTGCCGACGTTCGCGCCATCGGACGTGCGAACATTGCTGCCCTTCGCGTAATCGTACGCTGCGCCAAGAATGAACGCCGGCGTGACCGACCACTTGACACCCGCATCGACGTTATTGAACCGCGCACTCGCACCACCCATTGCCACGATATTGCCGTACTCGATGTTCGACCACGACGCACCGATCTGCACCGGCCCAATCGTGTACAGCCCACCCGCTACCGCCACCTGATACGAATTCGCACTTCCATAAGCCTTGTTCAGGATGCCGGTCAACTGCGTTCCGCTGCCGTTGCTCGTGAAGAATCCCTGGCCCGCGGTCGCCGCGGTCGGATTCTTGAAATAGAGGTAAGCGGCCGCCAGTGTCACCACGCCGTTGGAGTATGCTGCGCCGGCCGAATAGCCGCCGTTGCCGCTGATATTGCCAGGCTGGCCGCCCACGCTCCAGGTGGCGCCAAACGTGAGTCCGTTGATGTTCGGGCTCGCGTATCGAATCGCATTGTTGGTGCGCAGCGAGTTCGCGGTGTTGTCGAAGTCGCCTGGATGCTGAAAAACTTCACTCGCCAGATAGCCCTGAATCGTGACCGCTTGCGCATAGTTGACGACCGAATCGTACTGCCGCCCCAGCGTGAGGTCACCGAAGCTCTGGTTGCTCAAGCCGACGGCTGCCTGCCGTCCGAACTGGAGTCCGCCTTGACCTGCGGCGCCCGAGTTCAGGTTCACGCCAGATTCAAGCGTGAAGATCGCACGCGTGCCGCCACCCAGGTCCTCGGCGCCCTTCATGCCCCAACGGCTGCCGTACATGCCGTTGAGCGAGTCGAGATACCACTTTTTCCCGCCTTTCGACGGCCCGGTGGCGACGTTGCTGTTGAACATGATGCCTTCGTCCAGCACACCGTACAGCGTCAGACTGCTTTGCGCCCAAGTCGATGCACCGTACAGACAAAGCGGGGCCAATGCGAGAAGCTTCTTTTTCATTTGTGGCTCTCCAAACCGGAATAATTTATTTGCATGCCTAATTATTTGAACAACAATTCACGACAAGAACGGCTCGTGACCGTGCCTAGTGCATCGGCACGCTTTGCTGTGAGGGCGTTTTCGAAGCGGCTGCGCCGCGCCCGATCATCACGAACAGTGCGCACGCGGACACCAGCGCCGGCACGGCAAGCAGGCTGAACACGGAGCCGATCTGCCATCCGAAGCCCATCAGAGCCGCGCCGACCAGTGCCCCTGCCACTCCCCCTATGCGCCCCACGCCTAGCATCCAGGCAACGCCAGTCGCGCGCCCGTGCGTCGGATAAAACGCGGCGGCCAGTGCGGACATCGACGTGACTGCGCTCGTGACCAATGTCCCGGTCAAGAAGATGAGCGTGCCGAGCCACAACTGGTGGCCGACACCGCGCCCCACCAGCAGGACCATGACTGCGGCGAGCACATACGTGGCCGCGATCACGCGATTGGCGTTGAGTCGATCCATGAACCAGCCGACACACAGGTTGCCCAGCACGCCGCCAAGCGGGAAAAGCGAGGTCATCAGGGCTGCACGCGCGCCGGAAAAGCCCGTGTCGCGAAACAGCGTGGGCAGCCAGTTGGTGAGCAGGTAATAGATCAGCAGGCCCATGAAGTACGCGAGCCACAGCATCAATGTCCCGAAGCGGTACTGTCGCGACAGGACGACGCGAATCGCCGATTCGCGCTTCGCGCTCACACCGCCCTCAGGCGCGACGAAGCGGCAGCCATCGAACGTCCTGCCGGGTGCAATACGGCTGAGGATGCGAGCGATTTTTGCGTCGGCGCGCTGGCTTACCGCCATGAACTGAACGGATTCCGGCAAGAGCAGGATCAGCAGAACCGTAAGCACGATCGGCCCGATGCCGCCCGCGACCAGCACGCTTTGCCAGCCAAAATGCGGAATCAGCCATGCAGACGTGAATCCACCGAGCGCAAGGCCGGTGGAAAAGCCACAGAACATCGTATTGACGACGACCGCGCGCACGCGTGTCGGCGCATATTCGGACATCAGCGTGACGGCGTTCGGCATGGCAGCGCCGAGGCCGAGACCCGTGCAGAAGCGCAGCACGGTCAGCGACTCGACCGTGCCGGCGAATGCCGCAGCAAGGCTCCACAGTCCGAAGAACGCAACAGAAAGCACCAGCACCGTCTTGCGCCCGAGCCTGTCTGCGAGCGGGCCGGCCAGCACCGCGCCGATGCCGAGTCCGACCAGCGCGGCGCTCATCACCGGACCGAGCGCGACGCGCGCAATGCCCCATTGCTGCACAAGCGACGGCGCGATGAAGCCGATAGCTGCCGTGTCGTAGCCGTCAGCGGCGACCACGAGAAAGCACAGCACCAGAATGACCGACTGAAATGGCGAGAACCGTTGGCCGTCAATGAAGGCCTGGGTATCGACGACGCGTTCGAAGGACTTCATTGCTGCCCTCCAGCAACGTGATAGACGAGCGGCGGCAACGCGCCGGCGATGCCGGCGCGATCGAGCGTTTCCATTGCGATGTCTCCAGAGATTAATGTCGTTCTATTGCGGCGCCGTACCCGCGGGTGCGGGACGACCGGTATCCGCAACGGCGCGCCGCAGCGCCGTTGCGTGAGAGCTTCGTTTCAGCGCCCGCACAGCGTGTGAGCGATGCGCGCGCAGCCGATGCCGCCCACCGCCTCGCTCACCTTGCCCGCCAGATTCAACCAGTCTGTGCGGCGCGTTCCCACTTCGTTAGTCGTGCGAATCTCTCCCAGGAAGGCATACACCAAGGCGTGACCTGCGTCTCAAACGAAGAATCCTCATCGATTCCGTCTGCCTGAAGTATAGGCAGACGACGCCGGCCGATCATGGACAAAACTGTGGATAAACAGGACAATCTGCACATGTGAGGGAAGGCGACATGAGGAAAATCCCTAGTTACGAGTTGTACGGAGAAGCATCGGCCGCGCGGCCGCCGTGGCACGATGCATTCAATTTCGAGTGGATTCCGGAACGCAGTCGGCCGAACGACTGGAACATTCCGGCGCACCGTCACGACGCGCTGCTGCAGTTTCTCTACATCCGCAGCGGCCATGGTCACGTCGTCATCGAGAGCGAAAAGACACCGTTTAATCCACCCTGCCTCGTGATCCTTCCTGCGCAGGTGGTGCACGGTTTCGCGTTTTCACCGGAGATCGACGGTCTTGTCGTCACGGCGGCGCAGCGCGCGCTGGAGTCCATCGCGAAGTCCCTTTCCTCAACGCTCGTCGCGGTTCTCCAGCGCCCCGCCGTGATTCCGGTGAGCGGGCCAGCAGCCAGCGACGAAACGTTGATGCCGCTCTTTCAAATGCTCGAGAATGAGTTTCGCCGTGGCGCGGCCGGTTATACGGCAGCGGGCATGTCACTGTTGATGGCACTTTTCGTACAGGCGGCTCGACTCGTCGACGATGCCAACGTGCCGGTGGCCGCGCTCGCCGCGCGGCGCAGCCAGCAAATCAGACGCTTCCGCGAACTGATTGCCCAGCATTTCCGTGAGCATCGCCCGGTCGAGTTCTATGCAGCCGCGCTTGATGTCACCCCGCCGCAACTCGGGCGCATCTGCCGCGAAGAACTCGGTTCGTCACCCACCGCGCTGATCAACGACCATCTGATTCGCGAGGCGCAGCGCGATCTGGTCTACTCGGGCATGACCGTCAAGCAGATCGCGCACAGCCTGGGATTCGAGGACAGCGCCTATTTCAGCCGCTACTTTCGCAAGCAAACTGGCGCCACGCCCCGCGAATTCCAGAGCTCTGCTCATCGCGATCTGGCATTGGGTCCGTCGTAGCGCGATACGCGAAGCGAGCCGAAGCCGGTGTGTGATAGCGGCATGTCGGTTTACTCTGCGACGCTACCCAGCGAAGCGGCACGAATGAGGCGCGTCTCCTGCGCCGTGATCAGATGCCCCGACGCCTTGAGATAGGTCGGGAAATCCGGATGCGTATCGCGTGCGAGGCACCGTCGTTCGTAGTCCGCAAGATCGTCATACCCCCACAGGTGGGTGAACTGGTTCTGCTGCCCCACCAGACTTGTCCAAAAGCCAAGCGGGTGCCCAAGCGTCTCGAGCAGGATCGGCATGGCGAGCCGGTCAAACACCTCGATGAACTCGGGCATCTTGCGCAGCGCGATGGTGTAGACCCGAAAATCCACGAGAGGCTTTGCCAGATACATTGGGCGCGTGATCATGCGTGTACCCTCTCTTTGCGGGACATGGCTTTGGTGGCGATGGCGTTACCCGTGATAAAGCCGAAAGTCATATTGGGCCCATGGGTGATACCGGCGCCCGGATAATTGCCGCCCATCACGCTGCGCCGGTCATTGCCGACCGCGTAAAGGCCTTCAATCTGGCTGCCGTCCGCGCGCAGCACCTCGCCAGTGACGCTGGTACTGAGGCCGTCAAACGTACCCAGATCGCCCATCACCACCTTCACCGCATAGAACGGGCCAGTCGATATGGGTGCAACGCAAGGATTGGGCTTGTTGTCGGGATCGGCGAGGTAGCGGTTGAACGATGTGCGGCCGCGATGGAACGCTGGGTCTTCTCCGCGCTCGGCGTCGACGTTATAGGCACGGACGGTCAGCTCGAGCGCATCGGGAGCAATCCCGCAATTGCGCGCAAGCTCGCCAATCGTCTCGCCCTTGATGAGGTAGCCTTTGCGCAGCAACGGCCCCACCGGCATCGGCGCGGGCTTGGCATAGCCCAGGCCATACTTGCCCAGCGCCACCTTATCGCAGATCAGCCACATCGCCGTTTCCCGCTCACCGTCGCAGGCACGGATCAGCGCCGAGCCAACATCGTGGTAGGAGTTCGATTCGTTGGTGAAGCGCTGACCGCTGCGTAGCACGCCGATCACGCCGGGCTTGTAGCGGTCGAGCAGATGCGGGAAGACGCCCGTGCGGCCCTTGCCAAAAGGAACCTTCGAGACAGGCATCCACGCCGACGCATCGGGAAAGCCAAGCTTCACGGCCCCACCCACCTTCTCCGCCATGGTCAGCCCATCGCCCGTATTGCCGACGGGCGTGGGCGAAAGATGCTCACCCCCGCGCTTCACATGGGGATAGACCTGCGCGATGCGTTTGAGATCGTGTGGGAAGCCGCCGCAAGCCAGCACGACGCCATGCCGTGCAGTGACGCGAAGGTCACCGTCCGCTGCGCTCGCGCGCACGCCGACCACCTTGCCGTTCTCGCTCAGCAGTTCCTTCACAGGCGTCGAAGTGTGGATCGGAATGCCGACTGCGAGCGCCGATTTCGCGAGCCTCGCAGCGAGCGCGTTGCCGCTCGTTACGTTGATCCCACGGCGGTAAAGCGCCAGTTCCTTGATATGCGTAGCCAGTCGTCGAGCCACATAGCAAAACGAAACAATCGACTTGGTCGCGCGGAAGAAGTGCTTGAGGTCCGCGTTCGAGGAATTGAACATCATTCCCATGAAGGTGATCGTCTCCAGCGGCGGCTTCAGGCGTTGCATGTCCTTGCCCAGCCCGCGAATATCATAGGGCGCGGCGAGGATCGAGCGGCCGATATCCGCGCCGCCTGGCACATCCGGGTGGTAGTCGGGATAGAGCGTGGGCACGAACTTCATCTCGGTCTCGCGCTCGAAGAACTCGACCATCTTCGGCCCGTTCTCGATAAAGCATTGGACCGCAGCGGCATCGTAGTTGCTGCCCGTCTCGCTCATCATGTATTCGCGCACACGCTCGACGGTGTCCTTCGGGTTCTGCTGCCGGCCATACTTGCTCAGCGGAATCCACAAGACTCCGCCCGACAGCGCGGTGGTACCGCCGAACACGGGCTCCTTTTCAAGCACGATGACATCGAGGCCGCGCTTCTTTGCCGTGATCGCGGTGGCGAGGCCCGCGGCACCCGATCCGACCACGACCAGATCGCAAGTGATCTCCTTGGCCATATCCACTCTCCTTTTCGTTATGGTGTGATGGCGCTCACGCAGCCGGGGTGGCGTTAAAGCCAGGGCGCGGAACCATGTCCATCAGCATGCAATCGAGCCCGCCGTCGACGAGCACCTCGGCACCATTGACGTACGCTGCAAGGTCGGAGGCGAGGAACATGGCCGGGCCGGCGAGGTCCTCCGGCTCGCCGATGCGGCGGCTCGCGGTGGCGGCGGCGCGGCGAGCCTCGAAGCCGGGCTCCTCGTAGAACTTCGCGGACAGCGCCGTGCGGATCATCCCGGGCAGCACGCAGTTGCTGCGCACGCCGCGCGGGCCCCATTCCGCCGCCAACTGCCGCGAGAGCAGCAGCACGCCCGCCTTGCTCGGGCTATAGGAACCGCTATTGGTCTGCGGATTGAGCGCAGCAATCGAGGCAACGTGGACGATACTGCCCTTGCCCGCCGCCAGCATGTCGCGCCCGAACGCGCGGGCACACAGAAGATAGCCGGTGAGGTTCACGGCGATGGCCTGGTTCCAGTCTGCGATCGAGACCGTCTCGAGCGATCCGGCGCGTAGCAGTCCTGCATTGTTGACGAGCACACTGGCCGAACCGAGCGCTGCACGAACCGCGTCGGCGGCTGCGGCAACCGAAGCCTCCTCCGACACGTCGCAGCCGAACGCCTGTGCCATGGCACCGGCTTCCCGGAGTTCGGCGGCGACCGCTTCCGCGCCGGCAAGATTGCGGTCCACAAGCGCCACGTGCGCTCCAACACTCGCGAAGGCGCGCGCGATGCCGGCACCAATGCCGCTACCCGCGCCCGTGATCACGCAGACCTTGCTGTCGAGGTTCATTCCGTAGGGGGCCGAGGCGGCTGCGCGATTATCAATTTGCTGTGCCATGTAATTACTTTCCCTAAAATTTTCCGTGCAATTACGCTTCCTGAAATCCGTATCGCCATTGAACGCCCCCAGCGCCTGTGGAACAATGGACAGAGACGACATATAACAGGACATACCGTGCATCATGGTCGATGACCAACAGCGCCGCCGGACCGTTCTGCACTTCGCGCTCTATGGGGCGGAAGCCGGCCAATCGTGGGTCGACATGGTGCATTACGAACCCATTCCCTTGCGTGCCGGCCGTTTCGACTTCGACATCAAGCCGCACGTCCACGATGCGCTGATCCAGGTGCTCTACGTCACCCGCGGGGGCGGCGAAACCTTCATCGACGGCAGGACATGGGAGGTTGTTGCGCCATGCCTGATCGTCGTGCCGGCGCACTCGGTTCACGGCTTTCGCTTCCGCAGCGACATCGACGGTCACGTCATCACCGCCGCGCAGCCCGCACTGGAATCGCTGGCGCTGACGGCCGCACCCGACCTGCTGGAATTCATGCGCACGCCGACGGTGCTGTCGGTCGATCCCGATGTCGAGCGCGGCACACCGCTGGAGACGCTTTTTCAGTCGATCGGGCGCGAGGCGGAGAGCCACGAGCGCTGGCAGTTCACCGCGGGCGCGGCACTGGCGATCGCCCTCTTCGTCAAGATCGGGCGCCTCAGCGAGAGCGCCCGGCTCTCGGCCAGTTCCGAGCAGCGGACAATGGCGGCGCGAATCGAACGGTTCCGCGCCCTGCTCGACCGCCATTGCCGAGAGCGACGGCCAGTCGCCACCTACGCCGAAGAGATGGGCGTAACCACTGGCCAGCTCTCCCGCATCTGCCGCGCCACTTTCGGCGTCTCGGCAATCGAGGCAATCGACGCACGCTCGATCCATGAGGCCAAGCGGCTGCTCGGCTATTCGAACTACAGCGTGAAGCAGATTGCGAGTGAACTGGGTTTTCAGGACGAAGCCTATTTCGGTCGCTTCTTCCGCAAGCAGACGGGATTGCGGCCTACCGAATACCGCCTGGCGGCCCACGATCGATCCTTGCCGCCTGAAAAGGCAGGAGCGGACTGAGTCGGCCGCCCCCGTATCCAGTTCAGGCCGATAACCCGCCCAGCTTGACGAACAGGTGCTCCGGCCCGGAGTTGGTCAGATTGTTGCCACGCACATACTGGATCGGCCTTGCCGGATCGAGCGCAATAGCGCCAATCTTGCGGGCCAGAGCCTTCGTCGCGATCAGCGTCTCCAGCTTGGCGAGCGGCGCGCCAAGGCATTTGTGCATGCCGTTGCCGAAGCCCAGGTGGCCGCTGGAATCGCGGTCGATATTGAACGTCTCGCCGTCGGCAAACTTGCGGCTGTCGCGGTTCGCTGCCGACAGTAGCAATCGCACCACCGCGCCCTTGGGCAGATCAACGCCCGCGACCGTGGTCGCCTCGGTGGTGATGCGGCTCACGCGCTGGACGGTGCCGCGATAGCGCGCGACCTCTTCGACGAAACGGTCGGCGTCGGCGGGATTTTCGCGGATACGTCCCAGCAGATCCGGCTGCTCGGCCAACATGCGAAATGCGTTGGCGACCAGGATGGTCGTCGTGTCGTGGCCTGCGATGAAGACGAAGGCACACAGCTCCTTCGCTTCCTTCTCCGAAAGCAGACCGTCCTTCCACATGCGAGCGATATGGCCGCCGATCGACTGGCTGTCGGTCAGAGCGAGCCGCTCCATCGCTTCCTTCAGGTATGCGAAGAAAGCCTGCGCGCTCTGCTCGTCGGTGCCGGTCCCCGGCGCATTGCGGGCGAGGCGCCCGAAGTAGCTAAAGGTCTCGTCCGACCAGAACTTCATCTTCTCCTCATCCTCGTTCGGCACGTCGATCATCGTGGAGATGGTCGAGATGCTGAGCGGGATGGCGAAGTCGTTGACGACATCGCCGCCGCCTTTGGCGATCATCGCGTCGAGCAGGTCCTCCGCCCGTTGCGCGATCTGCTCGACAAAAGGATCGAGCGCGAGCGGCAGAAAGGACGGCTGGACGACCTTGCGCAAGCGCGAATGGTCGGGCGCATCGAACAGCGTCAGGAACGTCAGCGGCGGCGGGCTCACGACCTCGGAGGAAAACAGCTTCGGGTTGCGGATCGCCTGGTAGACGTCGTCATAGCGCGAGAGGAACCACACGTCCGAAGTCGCCGACTGGCAACGCAGCACCGGCGCATGCTCGCGCATCCAGCCGTAGTGCTCGTAGGGGTCGCCTTGCGAGCCGTCATCGACCACCTTGAATGGCTCCAGGCCCTCGGGCCAATCCAGTTCGTGTGAATAGGCCGGAAGGGATTTGGCCGTGAATGGGCAAATCTGTGGCGCGCTTTGCGGCACGGCAGGCGGCGAAGAGGGAGGCGCTGCAGGCTTGGCAGGAGCCGTCTTGCCCTGCGCCATACGCTCCAGCGCGCGGCTCATCGTGGCCTTGGAATGGAGCGCATGCAGCGCGATCACGTCTCGCGCCTTGTTCAGGTCGCCCAGTTCGAAGGCGCCGACAATGTCCCGGTGCTGCTGGACGATGTCGCCGACGATCTCGATCTGGTCGGTCAGCGCGCGAACGATGTAGTCCTGCACGGCCAGTTGCCGGTAGAGCGCGATCAGCTGCGCGTTCCCGGAAGCCTCGATCGTGAACAGGTGGAAGGCGTGGTTTGCCTCGATGTAGCGCGCGACGTCGGTAAAACGCTGCCCGGATACGAACGGCGCCGTTGCCTCGGCAAGCTGGCGAAAGCGGATCAATTGCTCGCTCGACAGCCGGCCCAGGGTCAATTGAGCCGCCCCCAGTTCGAGCGCCATGCGCAGGTCGAAGGCTTCATCGACATCAACGGGCGCGATGCGCTCCTCGCCGGTCTGCACCACCAGGCCGGTGCCGGCGAACTTCTCGTAGTAGAAGTTGCGCGGCGCCAGCCCTTCGGACGAGAGATAGCTGCGCACCGCATCAACCATCGGCGGCGGGCCACAAAGGTAGACATCCGCGTCGCCGTCGTTGAGCTGCGAAGGGACGATGTGATGGGTGACATAGCCCTTGTGGGGATGGGTACTGTCGGGGCTGGCGACGGTGCATGCATAGGTGAAGTTCGGCAGGCGCTGCGCATAGGCTTCGAGCCGGTCGACGCCAACCAGATCCTCATCGTTGTTCACCCCCAGGATCATGTGGACCGGATACGGGCTGCCGCCATCCTCGACGATCTTGTCCAGCATCGAGAGGAACGGCGCGAGGCCCGTGCCACCCGCCAGAAACAGCACGGGGCGCTCGATGGGGCGCAGATAGAAGCCTCCCATCGGGCCGCGAAACTCGATTGGATCTCCGGCTTTGGCGTTTTCGCACAGCCAGGTCGACATCGCCCCTTGTCGCACGTTGCGCACGAGGAAGGACAAGTGCGGCTCGGACGGCCCCGAACTGAAGGAGTAGGACCGCGTCTGATCGGTTCCGGGCACGCGGATGTTGACGTACTGCCCAGGAAGGAAGCTGAGATCCGCGCGGTTCTCCAGTTCGACCGAGAAGGCGATCGTGCTGTCCGATGCTCGTTGGCAGGCAATGATCCGCCCATTGAAGGAGGACGGCCCCGTGCCGGACACATCGGAGTTCGTGGCGATCTGGATCACGCAGTCGGAACGGGGACTCATCTGGCAGGTGAGAACCTTGCGCTCGCTCGCCTCCTCCGGGCTGAGCGCATCTTCCACGCAGTCGCCCAGCACGTACTCGCCGGATTCGCAAACCGCCTTGCAGGTGCCGCACACACCGTCACGGCAATCGAGCGGAATATTGATCTTCGCGCGAATGGCGGCATCCGTGATGCGCTCTGTCTCTTCGCATTCGATGAAGCGGGTCACGCCGTCCTCAAAACGAAGTGTTATCTGATGGGCCATGGCGGTGTCTCCTCTAGGGGCGCGCGAGGCAACCGTGTTTCTCGCAAGCGCCCGGTGGGTTTAATGCCGCCAATTTAGAGCTTTAGCCGCGCACCCCTCAATGGACAGAGACGACGTTCAGCCGGACAAAACGTGCATCGTGGTTTATCACACGACCGCTGTCCGTGCTCGCCCCCCTCTCGCCATGTGCGACCGCGCTGTGTCATCGAGCATTACAGCCGGTTCTAAGTGCGTTTCGTACTTCAAAGCCGTGCCGCTAGCGCGCGATTGCCTTCTCCAGAAACGCATACAGCTGGTCGAAATGGGAGTGCGCCACGTTGAATCTCATCCAGCTCGTCGTTACGTTGCCCCCGTAGAAAAGCTTTCCAGGCGCGAGCACTATCCGCTCTCCCAGCGCCCGGGCGGCGAGTTCGCCCGCATCCCCTTCCCATCCCGCCGGCCTCGCCCAAACGAACATGCCTGCACGGGGTTCACAGAAGATTTCGAATCCGATGGACTCGAGGCGGCGGCAAACTCTCTCCTGTGCCGTGGCCAGCCGGTCGCGCAATTGCTCCATCTGCTTGCGCAGATGTCCCTCCGACAAGATGGAGTTCACCAATCGTTCCGTGACCGTTGGCGTGGACATGCCCGAGACCAGCTTTTGGTACAGCAACCCTTCGATCATGCTCTCGTCAGCGGCAACGAAGCCAACGCGCAAGCCGGCCCCGATCGTCTTCGAAAAGCTGCCGACGTAGATCACGCGCTTTAGCTGATCCATCGACGCGAGCGTGATCATCGGAGCTTGAACCAGACCTGCCGACACATCGTCTTCGACGATCAAACAGTCGAAGCGCCCGGCGGCGTTCAACACCTTGAAGGCGGCGGCGGAACTGTAGCTCGCGCCTGTTGGGTTGTGCAGGCGGCTGTTCGTGAAGTAAAGCCGCGGTCGATGCGTTTCGAAGACCGCTTCGATCGAGGTCACGTCCGGCCCCGAAGGCGTCATGGGAATCCCGACGCACTTGATATCGCGAAGTCTCAGCGCGACGAGCAGGTCGCTGTAGCAAGGCTCATCTACCAGCACGGTGTCGCCGGGCTGGGTGCACTGCCGGATGATCAGGTCGAGTGCCTGGTTGGCGCCCAGCGTCGTCATGACCCCGGCTACGTCCGTCGATATTTCCTGCTCGGCCAACTGGCGAACGATTTGGGCGCGCAGCGGTTCATATCCTTTTGCATGCCCATAGCCGAGCAGATTTTCCGACTGTAGCGCCGCTTGCCGCAGTGCCCGCGCGAGGCCGTCGCTATCGAACCAGGCATCGGGAAGCCAGCCCGCTCCGGCATGAATTGCGCCTTCATTCGAACCGGCGAAGTTTCGCAACGACCATCCGTTCGTGAGCTGCTCATCGAGCTTTTCGACCGCGAGGCGCGGCGCGTTCTGGCTCTTGTCGGAGACGTAGAAACCGGAACCGCGTCGCGCGACCAGCACCCCCTGCGCAACCAGCCGGTCGTATGCCTCCACGACCGTGAAAGTCGACACGTCATGCGCTTGCGCGAACGCCCGGATGCTCGGCACACGCATGCCCGGCCTCCAGCGCTTCTCCTTCACCTCATCGATGACGCCGTCCACGATCTGAAGAGTCAGTGGCGCGTCGGCATTCGCATTCAGGGTCAGGATGGGATTCATGGCGTGAAGGAACTCTGTTCGGGTAACTGTAGAGGCTTGGGTGCCTGCACAGTAAATAAACACCTCGTTGAAGTGTACATGGATCTGTACAGGTCCAAAACTTAAATTCGATTCCACGTGGCGTGAATCAGATTCCGCTTTCCTCACGATCGAATCGAGTACCCAGGCATGCAGAAAATCCGCAATTCCGATGAGCTCCTCTCGCAGGGCGACGTCGCTTCACGACGTATCGTGCTCGAGATCGCCGACCGCACTCTTGCGCGCCTCGACAGCTACCAGCGCATCCGCAGCCTCATGCGGCTCGAAGGCAGCGTGCTGCATATCGGCAAGCGCTCGTGGGATCTCGCGAAGAAGCGCCATGTGTATCTGATCGGCGCGGGCAAGGCCTGCAACCATATGGCGATGGCGGTCGATCATGTGCTCGGAGACCGGCTCACGCGCGGCATCGCCATCGTGAAGATTCACGAGGAGACGGACCGCTTCAACAAGACCGAGGTCTTCGTGGGCGGGCATCCGCTACCGAATGAAGAAGGTCATCGCGCTTCGAAGGAAATCATCGCGCTCGTGGACGCCGCGGGTCCCGACGATCTGTTCATCGCGGTCATCAGCGGCGGCAGTTCGGCGCTCATGTCGTGCCCGATCGACGGCATCTCGCTTCAGGACGAAATCGACACCACCGATGTCCTGCTGAAATCCGGTGCGGGCATCTACGAAATCAACGCCGTGCGTCGCCACATTTCCGCGCTGAACGGCGGCATGCTGGCCAAACGCATTCAGTCCGTCGGCGCCGAGTTGATCGGCTTCGGCATCAGCGATGCGGTCGGCTCGCCCGCAACCGGCGACATTGCCGTTCCCTACGCGGCATACAAGAGCACGCCGATCGGCCCCGATTTGACGACACTGGACGATGCGCGCTCGACCATCGTCAATCGCAACGTCGCCGAGCGTCTGCCTGCAAGCGTCGTCGATTACCTGATGCATGCGGGCCCCGAAGGCGAGACGCCGAAAGCATTCCCCGACAACACCTACTTCCTGCTCAACACGCTGCCCGACTCGTGCATCTACGCGAAGGAAATCTGCGAAGAGATGGGCCTGCCCGCGATGATCGTCTCGTCGTTCCTTGAAGGCGAAAGCCGAGATGCGGGGACGTTGTTCGCATCGATCGCGCGCGAAATCCAGACCTACGGCAATCCGCTCAAACCGCCTTGCGTTCTGCTGAGTTCGGGCGAGGTCACGACACACATCGCAGACAACAGCGTCATCAAAGGACACGGCGGTCCGGGTCAGGAGATGACCGTGAGCTTTGCGATCACCGCCGCGAAGACGAAAGGCGCCTGCCTGCTGTCCATCGACAGCGAGGGCACGGACGGCACGGCCCGGGTCGCGGGCGGCATCACCGATTCCACGAGCCTCGATGCGGCCGCCAAAAAGGGCATCAGCCTCTACCAAACGCTGCGCGAGCATAGTTGTTTCGAGGCGCTCGACGCAATCGATTCGGCCGTTTTCACCGGCAATACCGGCACCAATCTTTGCGACCTGAACATTCTCTATGTTCCGGCAATCAACGAGGGCAAGTAACGTGCAGGACAAAATCGCATCTATCCGGGCGCAGCAGATCATCGATTGCAAATGCCGTCCCGCTGTTGAAGTCGAAATCGTCACCGAGTCCGGCGCGATCGGGCGCGGCGCGGCGCCGACCGGCACGTCGGTTGGCATGCACGAATCGTTCGTGCTTCGCGACGGCGACAAGTCGACCTACAACGGCCTGAGCGTGCACAAAGCCGTCGATATCGTTCGCGATGTAATTGGCCCCGCCCTGGTGGGCATGGACGTGTTCGACCAGCGTGCGATCGACGAACGCATGATCGCGCTCGACGGCACGCCCAATAAGGAGCGTCTGGGCGGGAACACGATCTATTCGGTTTCGATCGCGGCATGCCGCGCGGCGGCGGCCGCGCGCGCCATTCCGCTCTACAAGCACATTGCCGGGCGAGACGTGAGAACCGTGCCGGTGCCATGCTTCAACGTCATCAACGGTGGACGCTACGAAAAATTCACGCAGGCGTTCAACGAGTTCCTGATCGTGCCGTACGGCACCGATAGCGTCGACTTCGCCATCGAAATGGCCGTGGCGGTGTTTCAGCGCCTCGGTGACGTCCTCACCGACTATCTCGGACACAAGCCGCAGGTTGCGAGCTCATATGGCTATGCCGCGCCGTCCGACGATCCCGAGGTCCTGCTCGAGTTGATGCAGAAAGCGATTGACGGCTGCGGCTACACGGGGCGAATTGCATTCGCGCTCGATTGCGCGTCGAGCGAAATGTACGACAAGGAATCCCGCACCTATCTTCTCAAGGGAAAGCAGGTTTCAACTGAAGACCTGATCGCGTATGCGAAGCATTTGACCGAGCGCTTCGACCTCGTTTTCATCGAAGACCTGCTCGACGAAAACGACTGGGCTGGCTACAGCGCCGCCGTTCAGGCGCTGCCGCGCACGATCGTCGTAGGTGACGATCTCACGGTGACGAGCCTGCCGCTGCTCCAGAAAGCCCATGAAACGCGGGCCGTCGATGGCTTTGTGCTCAAACCCAATCAGGTTGGCACCATCACCGAAGCGCTCGACGCTTTTCGCTTTGCAGAAAAGCACGACTTGCTTGCCGTCCCCTCCGGACGATCCGGCGGCGTCGTCGACGATGTCGTCATGGACTTCTCCGTTGGCCTCGAAGTGCCCTTCCAGAAAAACGGCGCGCCGCGCTCGGGCGAGCGCATCGAGAAACTGAACTTCCTGATGCGCGCCAACGCTCGAAGCCCTGGCTGCCGTTTGTACGACATTTCCTCGCTCCTTCGATTCTGATTCAGCCTCCCTTAGTACCGCGAAAAGCTTACTCAGCACTCTTCAAAAGGTCAGAAACATGTATCCGAAAATCGATTTCCTCTATCTCTCCGAGCCCGACATGATCGAAGCCGGCGTGCTCGATGCGGCACGCTGCGTGGATGTCTGCGAGGAAACCTTCAGCTTGCTCGGCAAGGGCGACTACCTGATGGGCGGCGCCAACCATAACAACCACGGCATGAATATCGTCTTCCCCAAGGAAACGAAGTTCCCGAATATGCCGGTTGCAGGCCCCGATCGCCGCTTCGCGGCCATGCCGGGATACCTCGGCGGACGTTTCGACGTTTGCGGCAACAAATGGTACGGCTCGAACCATGCGAATGCGCAAAAGGAACTCCCACGCTCGATCCTCACGATGATGCTCAACGACAAGGACACCGGCGCACCGCTGGCCCTGATGTCGGCCAATCTGCTCAGCGCTGCGCGCACCGGTGCGGTCCCGGGTGTCGCTGCAAAATATCTGACCAATCGAAACGCGAAGAGCGTGGCGGTCATCGGCTGCGGCCCGATCAACAAGGCGTGCTTCACCGCGATCATGACGCAGTTGGGCTCGGTCGAAAAAGTCGTCTGCTTCGACGTCTTCCTCGACAAGGCCAACGAATTTGCTAGCTGGGTCGAAGAGAAGTATCAAATCCGCGCCGTTGGCGTGGACGACGCCGAACAAGGCTTCCGCGACGCGGACGTCATCACGGTGGCGGCTTCGCGCCTGAAACCGCTTTTCTTCAAGGACGAGTGGATCAAGGCGGGCGCGACGATTCTGGCCTCGGGTCCCTTCAACACCGACGAGTCGTTTCTCACCAGTTGCAAGGTCGTGTACGACCATACGGCGCTGCAAGAGGCCTACGTCGAGGACGCCGTCGCATCGGGCAATAGAGACGCCTACTACAGCGGCGTGATTGGCGGCCCGCTGTATCGCCTGATCGATGCTGGCAAGCTGCCTTCGCTCAAGGACTCGACGGGACTCGGCGATGTCGTGAACGGCAACAAGAAAGGGCGCAATAACGCAGAAGACCGAGTCCTTTTCATCGCCTGTGGCATGGCCGTTTTCGACATCAGCTGGGGGTTCGAGCTTTACAAGAATGCCCTCGACAAGGGGATCGGCCAATCGCTGAACCTTTGGAACAAGCCGGCTAGTTTCTAAACGTCAAGCGCTACAGAATGCCCCTTGTCGAAGGGGCATTTTTTGTGCGCGCGCCAGGGACAATTCACTTCCGGAATGCCGTGAACGTGCACTCGATCCTTCACCCTTTTCCGTATCTCCACGCAGCAAGCGCTGACATGAGCGAACTCTACCGGTCCGAGCCGGTCGCGGCGCTGAGAAAGGATCTGGCTTTCGCTTTACGCGCAGCGGCGCACTTTGGTCTGGAAGAAGGCGTCTGCAACCACTTCAGTGTAGCGTTACCTGACGAGCGCGGCTTATTCTTGCTGAATCCCCAAGGTCTGATGTGGCGGGAAGTTCAGGCCGACGATATCGTCATCGTCGGCGAGGATGGCTCTCGCGTTGCAGGCCGCCACGACGTGGAACCCACCGCAATGTTCATCCACGCTGCGATCCACAGGATCGCAGCAAAGCGCTGTGTTCTCCACACTCACATGCCGAACGCGACGGCATTGACGCTAATCGATGACTGCAATCTCGATACAACGCTCTCGCAGAATGCCATGCGCTTTCACGGGCGAGTGGCAACCGACCACAATTACAAAGGTCTCGCGCTTGATGTCACAGAGGGGGAGCGACTTGCGCACGCATTGAATGGAAGGGACATTGCGTTCCTCAGCAATCACGGCGTGATTGTGTGCGGCGAGCGCATCGACTACGCATTCGACGATCTGTATTACCTGGAGCGCGCCTGTGAATCACAGGTGCTCGCGCTGTCGACCGGCAAACGGCTGCGTCCCGTCAGCGCCGACCTTGCGTCGACCGTGGCGGCCCAAATGGAACGCGAACGCCAGCAATCGGAATTGTTCTTTGCGGCGCTCAAAAGAGTTCTGTAAATACGCGTTCCCAGCGATCAAGATTTGACTCACCGTCGCCAAGAAAGAGCCCGGCTAAGCCGGGCCCACATCATGGCGGTCTTTTCAGAATCAGGCGACGGACTTGACCATGCCACGAAGCTCACGAGGAAACAACAGGTCACGGGCAGGCGAATCGTCTCGGCGCAACTGCTCCGCGGCCTCCTTGACGCCGAAGAACTCGAGGAACAGCGGCGACTGAAGAATCAGCATGTCGAACCCCGGCAAAACGGCATTGCCTTTTGACATCGCGGCACGGAGCAGCGGTGTCGGTTGGTTCTTCATCAGGATGTCGCACACATGCGCATTCGAGTTGATCCGGTTCGCAGGCACCGGCAAGGGATCTGAGTCTTTCAACCCGACTGGCGACGCGTTGATCACAACGTCGAACCCCGCCGGGTCGTTGTTCTCCTGAACCACCGTTCGCATCGGATAGCGCCGATCGACCGCCTGGGCGAGCGCAGCGGACTTCGTCGAATCAACGTCGAAAATCGCAAGTGAAGCAGCTCCCCCTTCGGCGAGCGCAGTGGCAATAGCCGAAGCGGCACCGCCCGCGCCGATCATCAAGACAGATTTCCCGCGATAGTTCATGGAATAGCGATCCATCGACTCGACGAACCCGATTCCATCGAACTGCGCGCCTTCGAGCTTGCCGTCCGGATTGCGACGGATCGCATTCACCGAATTGGCAATCTGGGCGCCCGCCGAGAGAACGTCAACCAACTGGGCAGCGGCAGTCTTGTGCGGAATCGACAACACCATGCCGCGGGTCGTGGGTGACTCGAACACCGAACGAACGGTGCCGACCAGGTGATCCTGCTTCACGTGCAAAGGCACCATGACCGCATCGATGCCGCATTGCGCGAACACTTGATTGAAAATCTCGGGCGTGCGGACCTGGTCGATAGGATCCGCCACCATGAAGAAGACACCCGTTTTTCCGGTAATCATAATTCGCATTCCTTAGATTCTGACTGATATGGCGGTCGGCCACATAAAAAACTTCAGTGATCGACCGCCACGCGGCTTCGCGTGCTTTCTACGCCAGGCTAACCTTCGCCCCACGTATCGCTCAACATGAATCCCGCCGCCAACGGATCGTCAGGGTCGACACCCATCTGCTCCACGCTGTAAATCCAGGCACGACCGGTAATGCGCGGAAGCACCGCGGCTCGTCCGCCGACCTCCGCCTCGCCCAGATGCTCCACCCGGAATTCGCTGCCTATGGTCGAGCGCGAAGTCAGTCTGGAGCCTTTCTGCACCAATCCGCGAGCCGCGAGCGTCGCGAGATTCGCCGAGCTTCCGGTGCCGCATGGCGAGCGATCGATGCGGCCGGGCGGCAGCGTCGTGCACGTTTGATATGTCGTGCCGTCTACCCGATTGCGGAACATCACATAGGCGATCTTGTTGATCGACGCGTATAGCGGATGCTGCACCTTCACCTGAGCGTCGATCACCGCTCGCAACTGGACGCCAAGATCAGCGAGCTTGCGAGCGTTCTCTGGCACGAGCGCGATACCCAGCTGATCCACATCGACTAGCGCGTAGTAGACGCCGCCAAATGCCAGATCGACCTTGATCTTGCCGAACGCTTCCGTGTCGATCGACACATCGAGTTGCTCGACGAATGCGGGAACCATATCGAGCGACACCGAAGTGCAGCGTCCGTCGTGACAGGCCGCCTTGGCCGTGACGAGACCGGCAGGGGTATCGAGCACCACCGTCGTTTCCGGCTCCTGCATCGGCACCATGCCGAGTTCGAGCAACGCGGTCACCACGCAAATCGAATTACTGCCCGACATCGGATGCGCCTTGTCCGACTGCAGGACGATAAATCCGGCGTCCGCTTCCGGGCGCGTCGGCGGGAGCAGCAGATTCACCGACATCTGCAGGCACCCGCGCGGTTCGAGCACCACGAGCCGCCGCAAACTGTCATCCACTTCGTTGATGTAGTTCATCTTGTCGAGCATCGTCTCGCCCGGAATGCCGACGACGCCTCCCGTGATGACCTTTCCAATCTCGCCTTCGCAGTGCACGCCCACGAGTTGCAGAGTCTTCTTCCAACGCATGATTGAACCGTCCTCAAGAAGTTAACTATGTTGCTGTGCCGCGCTTGCGTCGCTTATCAGAAGCGGTACGCGCTGAACGGGCTCAAATCCGTTTTCGACGAGCGGCCCGCAACGAGGTCGGCGACCAGCCGACCCGTGGTGGCGCCCAAGGTGAGTCCGAGCTGGCCATGTCCGATGGCCATCGTGACATTGGGCAGGCGCTTCGAACGATCAAGAACAGGTTTGGTATCTGGCAGGAAAGGTCGGTATCCCACACCGAACTCATGCTTGTCCGTACGGAGTTCCGGGAGAATTGTCTTTGCCTTGTCGAGAATGATCTGGGCGCGCTTGAAGTTCGGCGCGGCACCGCGTGCAGCGAATTCAATCGTGCCGCCTATTTGCAGGCCGCGGGTCATTGGCGTGAAGCAGAATCCGCCGTCCGCGTATATCACCGAGTGTTTGAATTCGACGCCCGGATCGCGGAGCAGCGCCTGGTAGCCCGCCACGCCTTCCAGCGGAAGATCGACCCCGAGCTGACTAAAGAATCGCCGCGACCCGACACCGGCGGCCACGACGACATGCGCCGCCGCCACACGCTCGCCATTCGCAAGCGTCACGCCCGTCGCCCTTCCGTTGGCTTCGTCGATACGGTCTGCGCCGACCTGAAGCCGGCGGCCACCCTGCGAAACGAAGCTATCGCTCAGCGCGCGAAGAAACGCCTCGGTGTCGCTCACGAATCGCCATTGCGATAGCAGCAGGCCGTGCGAAAAGCGGCCGGCAAGCGTCGGTTCGAGATCGGCGATTTCCGACCCATTCAACACCTGTGAAGAAAAGCCGAGCGCCTCGCGCGTTTCGTTATGCGCGCGCTCGCGCTCGACCCCGGCCGCGCTGTCGAAGACCTCCATGATCGGCCGCTGCCCAAGCAGCGCCTTGTCTTCGCAGGCGTCGAGCAACGGCGCATAGTCGGCGAACACATCTTGCGTCAACGAAGCCATTTCTCGCGCGATCGTATTGATGCGCGAGTGCCTCGCGCACGCGAGAAAGCGGAAAAACCAAGGAATGATTCCCGGCATCGCGCTCGGACGCAATGCGAGTGGCCCGGTTTGATCCATCAGCCATCCGGGCACCTTCAACAGGATCCCCGGTTTGGATAGCGGGATGATTTCTCCAACTGAAATCTGGCCGCAACTCCACTTCGCCGTACTGTCTCCCGCTGCGGCGGGATCGACCAGCGTCACTGAATAGCCATTACGCTGCAAATAGAGCGCACAGCACGTGCCGACAATCCCGCCTCCAATAACGACCGCGTGCTCCTTCGGCGCAGGGCTGCCGGCCGGAGGCACGTGCGTTTGCGGAATCGCATTCATTTCGTGAACTCCTCGAGGCTGAAGCCGTGCGCATAGGGCTGCGTTTCGTCCACGTAGTGCTCGCCTCGACCTGTAATATACGCGCGCCCCTCGATGCTGGGGAACACCGCGTCGAGCCCGCTTTCGAGCTTCGTCGTCCCTTCCACGCGGCCAATGAAGCGGCTGCAGATCAGGCTCTCGTGACGGAACGCCTGGCCTTCCGAGAGCAGCCCGCGCGCGTAGCGCTGCGCGACCCGTGCGGAACTACCCGTTCCGCACGGCGAGCGATCGATCAGAATGTCGCCGGTAATCACCACTGCGCGCCCATCGGAATCGGCCGCGACCGGTCGGCCCGTCCACATGCAATGCTTGACGCCGCCGATTTTCGGGTTATCCGGGTGCACGACATTCACAGCCTCGTTGACGCGCTTCTGGACTTCACGTCCCATCGCAAGCAGTTCATCGGGTGTGAAGTGTTCGCACCCCGGATAGTTTTCCTGGACTTCGACGATCGGATAGAAGTTTCCGCCGTACGCGATATCGACAGTCAGCTTTCCTAGCTTCGAAACCTCGATTTCAAGGTCTCGATGGAGGAGAAAACTGGGAACGTTCGTGAACCGGACCCACTTGACCTTGTCGCCTTCCATTTCGTAACGCGCGCTCACCTGTCCTGCGGGTACGTCGACAACGACGAGGCCAGCCTGCTTCGGCGTCACGAGCCCGGATTCGAGCGCGAACGAAATCGAACCGATGGTCGCGTGGCCGCACATGGGCAGGCATCCGGACGTCTCGATGAAGAGAAGACTGAAGTCCGCGTTATCGCTGATCGGCGGATAGAACAACGTCCCCGACATGTGCGCGTGTCCGCGCGGTTCCAGCATCAGCGCACGCCGGATCCAGTCGTAATGTTCGATGAAATAGTGGCGTCGATCGTTCATCGTCGCACCGACCAGTTCCGGAGCGCCCTCGATCACCATCCGGACCGGCATCCCTTCCGTATGGCCTTCAATGCACTTGAACGTATGCTTTTTCATGGTGTTTGTCATCACAATTTGCGGGAGCCATGGCGGGCTCCCTCTCGATCATTTATGCCGTTATCCGCACAGCACGCAACGCCTAGTAGGCAAAGCGTCTAAGGAAGCGCCGCTCGACCAGCCCGACCAGACGCGTTAGCGGGAATGCCACCACGAAGTAAATGAGCCCGACGGTGGTCAAAAACTCCAGCGGCCTTGCCGTACTGTTGGAGATGCTCTCACCCACGAACATCAAATCCGCCACGCCAACCGAAGAGATGAGTGCACTTTCCTTGAACAGACTGACGATGTTCGAGAGGAGAGGCGGAATGGCGCGCAATAGAGCCTGTGGAAAAATCACATACAGCACCTTCGCCTGAGGCGACAGGCTCAGTGCGATGCATGCGTCGTGCTGCTCGGATGAAATGGACTTCAGGGCCGCGCGAAACGTCTCGCTCGTAATCGCCCCCATATAGAGCGTGAGCGCAATGACAACCGAGAGATACGGCGGGATCGGCAACTGCAGGACCACCGGGATGCAGAAGAAGACCCAGAAAAGCTGAATCAAGAGCGGCGTGCCCCGAAAGAATTCGACGTATAGCGTCATGGGCATGCGGATCCATGCCACCGGCGAACTTCTCAACAAGCTAACCACGAAGCCGAGCAGGCTCCCGATGACCGCGCAGAGTCCGGTCAGACCCAAGGTCAAACCGAGTCCTTTCAGAAGCAGCAGCCAGTACGGCAGCACGACAGAAAAATCGATATTCATGACCGGTTCCTTAGCGCTGGTGTGCAAGATCCTGCCGGCGCTCGATCACATGCACGAGCCTGGCAATGGGCAAGGACAGTGCGAAGTACACGAGCGCCACGACCGAGTAAGTCTCGATGGGTCGATACGCTTGGGTCGCGATCGTCTTGGCGACATACATCAGGTCGGCCACGGCAACGATCGCCACCAATGCGCTCTGTTGCAGCGTGCCGATGCCGTTCGTCATCAGCACCGGCACGGAGTTTCTCAGCGCCTGCGGGAGGATCACGAAGAGTGTTCGCTGCCATGGCTTGAGGCCCAGTGCCACGCATGCGTCAAGGTGCTCTTTCGGCACCGCCTGCACACCAGCGCGGTAGGCTTCCGCATTGAACGCAGTCAGGTTGAGCCCCAGTGCAAGTACGCCCATCAGCACCGGGTCGAGAAAGACGTTCACCATCATCGGGATGCAGTAGAAGAACCATACGATCTGCAGCAGCGCCGGCGTACAACGGAAAAACTCGATGAAGAGCTGTGCCGGCACGCGCACCGCTGCCCAGCGGCTCATGACGAGAAGGCAAAGCACAAAGCCGAGGGTCAAACCCATCACGTTCGCGGCGATAGCCAGCTCGATGGTCACCCTCAATCCCTCGAGCAGCGGCGGCACGCTCTGTGCGAGGAAGCTGAAATCAAAGTGATAGCGCATGACTCGGCCCTCAATCAAGGTGAAGCACTTTCTCGAGGAATTCACGCGTACGCGCTTCCTTCGGACACTTGAACATATCGCGAGGCGCGCCCTGCTCCACGACTTTGCCGCTCGCGCAAAAGACCACTCGTGTTGCGATGTCGCGCGCGAAATGCATGTCATGGGTCACGATGATCATCGCCATTTTTTGCTCGGCCAGTTTCAGCATC
The DNA here is from genome assembly GCF_038900775.1 of Paraburkholderia sp. JHI869. Classification (NCBI taxonomy): domain Bacteria; kingdom Pseudomonadati; phylum Pseudomonadota; class Betaproteobacteria; order Burkholderiales; family Burkholderiaceae; genus Paraburkholderia; species Paraburkholderia sp. JHI869. The sequence continues at coordinate 177,610 of NZ_JAYMSC010000010.1, read as the reverse complement.
ACGTTCTGAACCTCCACGACCATTTCGGGATCCAGCGCGGAGGTGACTTCGTCGAACAGCATCAGCTTCGGCTCCAGCATCAGCGCGCGGGCAATGGCAACGCGCTGCTTCTGCCCCCCGGAAAGCTGGCTCGGGTATGCATTCAGCTTGCTCTCCAGACCCAACCGGGCCAGGTACGTGCGTGCGCGCTCTGTAGCATCCGCTTTCGAAAGCCCCCCTACCTTCACCGGCGCGAGGATCAGGTTGCTCAGCACCGACAGGTGCGGGAACAGCGTGTAGTGCTGGAACACCATGCCGATCTGGCGCTGCAACTTGCCGTCGATGCGTTTCGAGCGGCCCGAATCCGCCCCATGAATATAGGGCCGCCCCTGAAAATTGATCGAACCGCTTTGAATCCCCTCGAGGCCCATCATCACGCGCAGAAGCGAACTCTTTCCGCTCCCGCTCGGGCCAATCACCACGAGCCGGTCGTCTGCCCGCATGTCGAGATTCATGTGGTCCATGACGACGAGATTCTCGCCGTACGATTTGTAGACCGACCGGAGCTGGACGAAATCACCGGCACTGTTCGTATCGACGGGGTCCCCCGCTGGAACGGAGCTTGGTACGACCTTCATAGTAGATTGCAACATGGGAACTTTCTCCGTAGAACGCGCAACCGTGCGCTCCAGTTTGATCCGAACCTGATGGCTCCCGCCGGGGCCGTCATTCAACCAGCAGTGCGGCGCCTGAATCTCATCGCGCCGCCTGCATGTGCGATTTATTTCGTCGATGCGATGGTTTCTTTCACCGCCTGCTGAACGATGGTGTTCACGCCGCCGGACTTCTGCTCGCCCTCGATAAACTTGTTGAGCACGGCGATGTCCGCCGCAGACGTCTCCTTGCGCACGCCGAAACAGATGCCTTGTTGTGCCAGCGGGGGATTCGGGTTGAAGCTAACCGCCCAGTCGGGATGTGCCGCGTCCAGCAGCTTGTTCGTCATGTTGTCGTCGGCGAGCATGTCGGCGCGCTTCGACATCAGCGCGAGACGCGTCTCGTCAAAGCCAGGAAGGCGCATGATCTGCGCTTGCTTGATCTCGCCGGAGATCGCTTTGTCCTGCGCCGTACCGGACATCACGGTGATGATCACGCCCGGCTTGTCGATATCGGAGATCGCGTGGATCGTCTTCGGAAGCTTCGGGTTGTTCTTGTTGTAGGCGAGCGTCACGTTGTAGTCGACGACCGAGCGGGAGAACGCGATGGCCTTCTCGCGCTCCGGCGTGTCGTTGAGCGACAACGCGAGATCCCATTTGTCGGATTGAAGGCCGGCGACGATGTTGTCCCACGACGTGTCGACGAACTGGACCTTGACATGCAGGACCTTCTCGCCAAATTGCTTGCACAGCGCCGGGAAAATACCGCTGTAGTCACCGGTCTTGATATCGCGCATGGTGTAGGGAGGAGAAAGCGCGATACCGCAACGAAGCACACCGGCTTGTCGAACGCTTTGCCACGTCGACGTGTCCTGTGCGTGAGAGGGGACGCTCGACATCAGCGCCGAGAAAGCGGCAGCACACATCAGCGTGCGGCGGATAAGGCTGGACATGCGGTTCATTTCTAACCTCGTCAATAAGGGATGAAATCGGACGCTTTCAAATCAACGTCGCAATCTATGTTTGCGAGTAACGCGATTATTTCGTAATGCAAATCAAACCATGGTGAAACCGGTGGGCAAACCACCTTAGAATTCACGTCCTGATTTCGAAAATCCCATCAACTTCCACCGCGACATTTCTGGGCAGTGAAATTGCACCGACAGCAAAACGCGCATGCTTCCCGCTCTCACCCAACACCTGGACGATGAGATCGGAGGCGCCATTGATCACTTGAGGTTGCTGTCCGAACTCCGGGTCGCAATTCACGAAGCCGCCGAGCTTCACGCAACTGACGAGACGCTCGAAGCTTCCGCCAAGCGCGGTCCGCACTTGTGCAAGCATGTTGAGGGCGCACAGCCTCGCCGCAGCTTGACCTTCTTCGAGCGGAAGATCGCGGCCCACTTTGCCGACGAATTTGTCTTCACCGTCCGCCGTGGGGATCTGCCCGGCGATGAAAAGCAGATTTCCAACCAGGCGCGCCGGCACATAGTTCGCCTTGGGGATCGGGCTGACCGGCAGCGTGTAGCCCAACTCGGCCAGTCGTGCTTCGACTTGTTCCATTTCAGTTTCCTTTACCCGCCTGCCGTCGGCGTACAAGTAGATGATGCCGACGGCACTGCGGTCGAAAAATGTCGAAAGGGTTACGCAACGGTTGCCGCGTGCTGGCGCTTTTTCGTCGTTTCTTCACGATCGATGGCACCAGAAGAAGTCATGACGACGCCGTGATGCTGCTGCGCGAATGCCGCCGTCACCTTGCCGTCCCGCAGATCCCGCTCGATAAGATCGACGTCGCGTTCAAGCGGATTGCCATAGCCACCCCCGCCTGCCTGCTCGTGCCGGATCACGACGCCTTCCTCCAGCTCCATCGTGAACTTGCTGGGAGCGGCTTGCGCCGTGGTGGCCGGGTTCAGGATGTTGCGCGACGGTGCACCTGCGGCACCGCCGAACAAGCCGTACGGTGCGTGGTCCGCGCGGTCGGAGCGAATCTGTGCGACCACGCGCTTTGCAAGCACGCGATACTGGCGCACGAGTCCCAAACCGCCGCGATAGCGACCTGCACCGCCAGAGTCGTTGCGGAAGCCGTACTCTTCCATCAGGATCGGATAGCGCGCTTCGAGCGTTTCGATCGGCAGATTGGACATGTTCTGCGACGGGTTCGTCACGCCTTCAACGCCGTCCTTGTTCGAGCGGCCGCCCCAGGCACCGTTGATCATGTCGACGAGAATGAACGGCTCGCTCGCGTCGGCGTCGTAGCCGCTCAGCGCGATAACGGTATTGCCGCCCTCGCCCGCCGCCATCACTTTCTTCGGGGCGATCTTCGCCAGCGCGCCGAAGACGGTATCGACGACGCGATAACCCGTGAGCGCACGAGCCGCAACCGGCGCGGGCAGCCTGGGGTTCAGAATCGATCCCTCCGGCGCGGTAATGTCGATGCAGCGATACACGCCGGCATTGTTCGGCACATCGGCGTCGAGCACGCAGCGGATGCTCAGATACGTCGCCGACTTGACGAACGAAAGCGTCGAATTGATCGCGCCTTTCACCTGGGGCGAAGAGCCTGCAAAGTCGACCGACAGGCTCGATCCCGATACCGTGATGGCACATTTGATGGGAATCGCGTCGCTCGTGAAGCCGTCGTTGTCGATGTAGTCGGTGAACTCGTAGGTGCCGTCCGGCCACGCTTCGATCGCTTTGCGCGTGAGTCGCTCGCCGTAGTCGAGCAGCTCGTCGAAGTAGAGGCGCAGGTTGTCTTCGCCGTAGCGGTCGATCATGCGCAGCAGTTCGCGTTCGCCGATATTGCAGGTCGCCAGCTGCGCGTCGAGATCGCCCAGAACGAGATCCGGCAGCCGCACATTCTTCTTGATGATGTCGACGAGCGTTTCGTTCTGCTTGCCTTCGCTGTAGAGCTTCATCGGCGGAATACGCAGGCCTTCCTGGAAGATTTCCGTCGAATCCGCCGCATTGGAGCCCGGCACCCGGCCGCCCACGTCGCAATGGTGAGCGATGACGACCGAGAATCCCTGAAGCTTGTTCTCGAAGAAGATCGGCTTGAACATGAAGATGTCGGGCAGGTGCATGCCGCCTTCGTACGGATCGTTGAGCACGATCACGTCACCGGGCTTGCAGGTCGCCGCGAACTTCTTGATCACCACATCGACTGCGTCCGGCACGGCGCCCAGGTGGAGCGCGACCGTTTTTGCCTGGGCGAGGATGCGTCCGGCCGCGTCGCACATCGTCACTGAATAGTCGAGGACGTCGCGAATGATGGGGGAACGCGCCGTGCGCATGACGGCAAATGCCATGTCGTCGACGATGGTGTCGAGCGCGTTCTTGACGACCGCAAACGTGATGGGGTCGACTTTACGTTGTGTCATGTTAGCTCCAATGAAGTCAGGCGAGCGTCGCGATGACGCAGCCAACCCGATCTGCGCTCACGCGCCAGCCCCGCGGCACCACGATCGTGGTGTCGGTGCTTTCGAGAATGACGGGACCGGCGATCTCGTTGTCGAGCAGCGAGCGCGACATGACCGGCGTCTCAACCCAGCCGGACTGGCGATCGAAATACACGCGGCGCGTGCTGCGCTTTTGCTCGCCCTGCGCGGATTGCGCGCTGCGGATGTCGCGGAAATCCAGCGTCTTCGATGCAACCCCGCGCGCGAGCAGACGAAGGTTGGCGCATTCGATGGCGTCCTTCGATGCATAGCCGTACATCGCCGTGTAGGCCTCGATGAAACCTTCGCGAAGCGCTTCACGCGTGGAGCCGTCGATCGTTTGCGGCACACGCACGGGAATTTCGTAGTCCTGCCCACGGAAGCGCATGTCGAGATCGAAGACGAACTCGATCCGGTCGGCGCTGTAGCCTTCTTCGGCCAGCGCCTTTCTGGCGTCCTCGCGCATCTGTTCGACCGTCGTAGCGAGTTGGTCGATGTCGAGGCTGTCGAGCAGGTTCAGCGACGGGCGAACGAAGTAGCGTTCCACCGCGCCGGCGAGCATGCCCATCGCGGTAAACACGCCGGGCGCGGCGGGGAAGATCACCTGCTTCATGTCGAGCGCGCGGGCCAGGTCGCATGCGTGAACGGGCCCCGAACCACCGAATGCGACGAGCGTGAAATCGCGGGGATCGACGCCGCGTTCGACCGTGACCGCCTTGATGGTTCGCGCCATATTGACGTTCACCACTTCGCGGATACCGACGGCGGCTTCCTCGACGCCAATACCGAGCGGCTTCGCGAGCAGCGTGTCGATGGCGTCGCGTGCGGCATCGAGCTTGAGCTCCATCGTGCCGCCCGCAAGGCTCGGCGGCAGAAACCCGAGCACGGCGTTCGCATCGGTCACTGTTGGGCGCTCTCCGCCAATGCCATAGCACACCGGACCGGGGAAGGCGCCGGCCGATACCGGACCCACGCTGAGCAGGCCGCCAGCGTCGATCCAGGCGATCGAGCCCGCGCCGCTCCCCACTTCCGCAACGTCGATCGTCGGCACGCGCATCATGTAGCCGCCTGCCTTGATGAAGCGGCTCGGCGTGGAGATGCCCGCGCGGAACTCATACTCGTTCGTGCGTGCGAGCTGCCCGTCGTGAATGAGCGAGGCCGAGGCCGTCGTGCCGCCCATGTCGAACACGACCATCTCCTTGCTGCCCTGCGCGTCGCCCAGTCTGCCTGCGCCGACCACGCCCGCGGAACGCCCCGAGGAGATGAAGAAAACCGGCGTGTCCTGCGCGATGCGTGCACTCGATAGACCACCGTTCGAATTGCTGACCAGCAGCGGCGCGTTCACGCCAATGCGCTTCAGTCCCGACTCGAGGCGCTGGAGATAGGTGCGCAGCGCAGGCAGCACATAGGCGTTCACGACCGTGGTCGAGGTGCGCTCGTATTCGCGCATCTCCGGAAGAACGGAGATCGAAGCGGTCACGCTGATTTCCGGAAAGGCCTTCTGGAAGGCCTCCAGCGCGACCTTTTCGTTCGCGGCGTTCTTGTACGAATTCAGAAAGCAGATCGCGACGGACTCGACGCCTTCCGCGCGGAAGAATTCGCCGGCGCCGATGATTTCATCGACGGGCGTCGGTGCGAGGACTTCGCCTGCTGCGTTGACGCGCTCGTTGACCTCCAGACGATAGCGCCGCTCGGCGAGAGGGACTGGCTTGTCCCACGTGAGATCGAACATCGACGGCGTACGGACACGTCCGATTTCGAGAACGTCGCGGAACCCCTTGGTCGTGATCAGGCCGCATTTCGCCCCGACCTTCTGAAGCATGGTGTTCGAGCCGACCGTCGTTCCGTGCAGGACCTCTGCGACGTCTGCGGTCTTGAGTCCAGCCTGCTTGAGAATCCGATCGATGCCGGTCAGGACCGCTTCTTCCGGAGCGGCTGGAGTTGAGGATACCTTGGTAAAGGTGACCTGTCCGTTGTCGTCGAGGAGTACCAGATCGGTAAACGTCCCGCCGATGTCAACGCCGATGCGTGCGCTTGCCATAGTTTCATCCGTTCAGAGTTTGCGCGATGCAAATACCGCTAACGATTGGGGGCTGCGTGCCTGAGTGCGGTCGAGGCGAAGGGTTGATCAGGTCCTCGTCAGGATGCCGCTTTTTGGCGCTCACTCAGGTGCATCCGCCGTGCACCAATTGTCGACCAAATGACGACAAAGTCAACGGGAAAAATATTGGCCCTCCAATTTTTCGACTGCATCTCATTGTTTTATATATGTTTTATTTCATTGACAAGGAAAACCCTGGCTCGAAAATCGCTCGAAAATCTTCGATTTTCTTGACAGTTTTTTCGCCTGATGCCAGCATTTGTCGACATTTGATCGACTGAAAGCCGACGACAAACGGCAAGCTTTCGTCGGTGGAATACGGCAAATGCACCTGTGCCCAACTTGCGCAGGAGGCCCTACGAAATGAGGACGTCTTATGGACAAAGAGCAGAAGCTGGTCGTGGTGACGGGCGGCGCGAGCGGTATCGGTGAAGCCACGGCTCGCCGGTTTGGGCAGTCGGGCTATCGCGTCGTGGTGGCGGATGTGAACGAGGCGCGCGGCAACGCCGTCGTCGCGGACATGCAGCAGTCGGGCGCAGCAGCCGAATTCTTGTCGGTCGATGTCTCGAAGGAAGACAATGTCAGTCGATTCGCGGCAGAGGTGGTTGAACGCTTTGGCGTGCCGGATGCGCTCGTGAATTCAGGCGGCATTCTCCAGAACGCGGTTCGCCTGCTCGAAGTGGACGTCGCAGAAATCGACCGTCTTTACGACATCAACGTGCGCGGCACGCTACTCGTTTCAAGGGCGTTCGCTCGCGAAATGTGTCGTCAGGGCGTAGGGGCGATCGTCAATCTCTGTTCGCTGACGACCTATCGCCCTTCCGCGCAAATCGGCTATGCCGTCGGAAAAGCCGGCCTGAAGATGATGACCGAAGTGATGGCCGCCGAGTGGGGACCGAGCGGCGTACGCGTGAATGCGGTAGCGCCAGGATATACGCTCACGCCCGCCATGCAGGCTCGCATCGACAGCGGCGAGCGCGATCCGAAGGCCATCATCGATATGTCGGCATTGAAGCGATTCGTGCAGCCCTCGGAAGTGGCGGATGCGATTTTCTTCCTTTGCTCTCCCGGCGCGTCCGCAATCACGGGTTCGACACTGCCTATCGACTGCGGATGGCTCGTTCGATCGGCATACCTTTCGTATGCGTCGCAACCCAACTGATGCCGCAGCCAAAAACCACTTAAGGAAAGGAACGTTCGCAATGCCAATTATTCGACTCGAGATGCTCACGGGAAGAACCCACGCGCAGAAATCGGAACTCGCCGAGGTGCTGACGCGCGAAACCGCGCGCATTGCAAAATGCCCGCTGGCGGATGTGCAACTGGTGATTACGGAGGTGGAGCGTTCGATGTGGTCGGTGGGCGGCACGCTTGCCGAACCGACATCGGCCAACGCAGTGACGAAGTAGCCTTGCGGCGCGTCGTTTCGTGACTCCTGTCGAGCCGACAGGAGTCACCTCTCATGAGCGAACGCGCAAAAGCGCCTACTGAGACGCTTGCGCGACAGTTGTCGTCGACGCTTCACGCGATGGAGCGCTGTAATTCAAGGGCACGGATGCAGTGAGATTGCGATCCATGAATTCCATAAACTGACCCTTGAACTGAACGGCATGTAGATGGCCGTACTCCTCTGCCTTATCGGCATCGCCTCGTTCGATCGCATCCAGTATTTCCGTGTGATCCGAGCCCATCTCCTGTGGACTGATGTTGGGATCTTGCAGCTTGAATTGCAGGTGCAGATGGAGCATCCTGCGCCCCTCGTCCAGCAAGCGGCTATAGAGATCGGCAAAATACATATTGCGCCCGGCGCGGGCGACAGCCATATGAAAATCGTAGTTCGTCTCGATCATCGGCAAACTGACGCGCGTCTTGATGCTCGTAGCAACGCCCTTCTCGTACGCCTTGTACGTTTCGCGGATTTTGACAAGATCTGCTGGTGTTCGGTGCACCGCGGCTAGACGCGTTGTCACGCGTTGGAGCAGATCGAGCGCGTCGAGGAATTCCGGCACGCGGGCGAGTTCCATCGGCGTCACGACGGTCGTGCGATTGGCAAGCGTGGTGACGAGTCCGTCCGCCGAAAGCCGTACCAGGGCCTCTCGAATCGGAGAACGAGACGAATCGAAACGCTCGGCGAGCCCCACCTCGTCCAGCGCTTCGCCGGGGGCGAGTTTCATGGTGAGAATCTCGCTACGGAGCATTTTGTACACTCGTGCAGCGCCCGTTTCTTTGCCGGGCGGCTGTTCCGCTACAGGCTTGGCCATATCATTTCCTGAAATCTTGCTCTTCGTGATGCGCGCAGGGCTGCAAGGACTTCGCATCGTTATGCAGCGCCCTTGCCTAGCTCAATTGTCGACATAATGCCGACAAAGTCAATCGGATTTTATAGGGACGAGATACTAGTAAAGCCGCGGTTGCCAATACGGTCAGTTTACTTCAGTTGATAGTCCGATCCCGGCAAGGCGGCGTGGCACAACTATCACCAGAACCTGACCCCGTGTGCCGTCATCCGGCCCTCTCTTGGCTGCAAGCAGATACGGCGCATAATGACTACAGGGTGCCCCTTGGCAAGGGAAGTGTTGTCATGCGCTGCGCAAACTGCGGATACGAGAACCTCACGGGCGCCAAGTTCTGCGAAGCGTGCGGCGCCGGGCTGCCGCGCGAGTGTCCTCGCTGTGGGCACCCAGCGACGCCTTCCGCAAGATTCTGCAATGAGTGCGGCGCCCCCCTGACCGATGCGGCGGCCGCGCCATTTCCGCGTTCGCAGCCTGTTCCAGAGCCGTCCAGAGCGCCGGTTCATTACACGCCACACCATCTTGCCGAACGCATTCGCGCCGAGCAGGCGGCCATGGAAGCGCGAGGTGAAACTGCCGGTGAACGCAAAACCGTTACGGCGTTGTTCGCCGACATGGCAGGTTCCACCGCGCTGATCCACGACATGGATCCGGAAGAGGCCCATCGATTGATCGAGCCCATCATCGCCCTGATGATGGAAGCCGTGCACTACTACGAGGGCTACGTGGCCAAGTCGCTGGGCGACGGCATCCTGGCGCTGTTCGGCGCGCCCATCGCGCACGAAGACCATCCGCAGCGTGCACTCTTTGCGGCGCTGCGCATGCAGCAGGCGATGCGCCGCCACAGCGATCGTATTCGACTGGAGGAAGGCATTCCGCTGCAGATCCGCGTCGGCGTCCACACCGGGGAAGTCGTGGTGCGCTCGATCCGCACCGACGACCTGCACACCGATTACGATCCGGTCGGACACACGATCCACATTGCATCCCGGATGGAAGGGATCGCCACGCCCTCGTCAATTCTCGTGAGCGAAACGACCCACAAGCTGGCCGAAGGCTATTTCGAGTTCAGGGCGCTGGGAGCCACTCAGGTCAAAGGCATTCCCGAACCGCTGCCGGTGTATGAGGTAGTGGGTCTCGGCGCACTGCGCACGCGCCTGCAACTGTCGGCGCACCGCGGTCTCGCCAGGTTCGTAGGCCGTGAGGCCGAACTGGAGCACCTGACCCAGGCGCTGGATGAGGCCAGAACTGGCCGTGGACAATTGGTTGCGGTGGTCGGCGAGGCCGGGGTTGGCAAATCGCGGCTGTTCCATGAATTCAAGGAGCGCTCACGGCGCGGCTGTCTGGTGCTGGAGACGTTTTCGGTATCGCACGGCAAGGCCTTTGCCAATTTGCCGCTCATCGAGCTGTTGAAGAACTATTTCCAGATCACAGCCCAGGACGACGAGCGTCGGTGCCGGGAAAAGATCATGGGCAAGGTGTTGACCCTCGAGCGCAGCTTCGAAGATCTTGTGCCATACCTGCTCTATCTGCTGAGTATCTGCGAAGCCGGTTCGGCGTTGGCAGAGATGGCTCCTCACATCCGGCGGGACCGGACATTGGACGCGATCACGCAACTGCTTGCACGCGAGAGTGGCAATCAGCCGATCGCATTGGTGTTCGAGGATCTGCAATGGTTGGACCGCGAGACGGAAGCCTTCCTCGCGCACCTGCTTGAACACATGCCTGGCACCCGGATCCTGCTGCTCGTGAACTACCGGCCCGAATATCAGTCCGCCTGGCAACACGCGAATCACTACAGCCAGCTGCGGCTCGAACCGCTGGGCCCGGCCGAAGCCCAGGGACTGCTGACGGCACTGCTCGGTGACGACCTCTCCCTCGTGCCGCTCAAGCAGCTCGTCCTGGAGAAGACGGAGGGCAATCCGTTCTTCATGGAGGAAGTGGTCCAGACGCTGGGTGAGGAGAAAGCACTGCTCGGCGAACCAGGCCATTACAGGATCGAGCAGACCCCCACGGCGCTGCATATTCCCACTACCGTTCAGGGCGTGCTCGCCGCCCGTATCGACCGGCTCCCCGTCGCGGAAAAGGATTTGCTGCAGACGCTCGCCGTCATCGGCAAGGAGTTTCCATTCAGCCTGATTCAGCGCCTCTGTGGCGACTCCGCTGCGCACACGAATGACCATCTGCGCCTGCTTCTTGCCCACCTGGAAGCCGCGGAGTTCATTTACGAACGGCCCGCGTTTCCGGAGGTCGAGTATTCGTTCAAGCACGCGCTCACCCAGGAAGTTGCCGGCCATTCGCTGCTCAAGGAGCGACGCAGCGCACTGCATGAGCGCACCGCGCAGGCGATCGAGACGCTGTTTCCCACCCGCATCGCGGATTACTGCAGCGAACTGGCGCATCACTACGGCTTGAGCGGCAACATTCCGAAAGCCCTGGAGTACCTGCATCGTGCCGCGCAACAGGCCGTTCGACATGCGGCCCATCTGGACGCGATGCATCACCTCGGCGTCGCGCTCGAACTACTCAAGCGTCTGCCCGATACACCGGCACGCATGCATTGGGAACTGACGCTGTTGCTTTCCCTGGGTCCGGCCTTGATGGATGTGAGAGGCTATGGCGCGCCGGAGGTGGCCGCGACCTATAACCGCGCGCTGGCATTGTGTGAGCAGATCGGCGAGACGTCACAGCTTTTTACGGTGCAACTTGGACTGAGGATCCACTATGTGTCGCGCGCCGAGTATGCCACCGCGCGCGAATTGGCCGAACGGATGCTCCACACGGCGCGGCGCACCCAGGATCCGGCCTTGCTCGTCAACGCACACGACGCACTCGGTATGTGCCTGCTCCTCCAGGGGGAGCTCGAAGCCGCCCGCACGCACGCGGAACAAGCGCTTGCCCTCTACGATCCTGAGCAGCATCAGGCACATGTCTTTGCTCACGCGCTGGATCCCGGCATCTGGGCTTTGAACATCCTGGTTCTGACGTTGTGGCTTCAGGGTTACCCCGATCAGGCGTACAAGCGAAACCTCGAGGCACTTGCCCTCGCACAAAAGCTTGCCTTTGGTCCAACTCTCGCGAACGCCCTGGGTTACGCGGCCGAGTTGCACCAGCTTCGGCGAGAGTCATCGCGGGTGCTCGAGCACGCCGATGCTCTCATCACGCTCTCGATCGAGGAGGGGCTGCCATACTGGCTCGCGTGGGGAAACATTCTCCGAGGCTGGGCCCTGACCGAGCATGAAAGTCCCCTGGAGGGAATCGCCCAGATGCGCGAAGGCCTGGCTGCCGTCAGAGCCGCCGGAGGCGAGGACCAGCGATCGTACTTTCTCGCCCTCCTTGCCGACGGCTATCGGCGCGCGGACAACGGGGAAACTGCCCTTGGCATGCTCGAAGAGGCAATGGCGTTCGTCCACAAATCCGGGGAGCACTGCCACGAGGCGGAGTTATATCGGCTCAAGGGCAGCATACTGTTCGGCGCGTTGAACGATGGCAATGGCCAGGCCGCGCGCAGCGGCGAAGCGGAGACCTGTTTTCGCGACGCGATCGAATTGGCTCGCCGGCACGGTGCGAGATCTCTGGAATTGCGCGCGGCGTTGAGCCTGGCCCGGCTGTGGCAGCACAAGGGCAAAATTGAGGAGGCCCGGCAAGCGCTGTCCGAGGTCTATGGCAGATTTACGGAGGGTTTCGACACTGCCGACTTGCGAGAGGCCAAGGAATTGCTTGAAGCCCTTGCGCCGGTTTAAGCGGATGAAATGGCGGAAGGCAGCCGGAGTCGAACCGACCCGGGAGCGGCTGACGCCCCCAACCGGGTTTGAAGCCCGGCCGTACCACCGGATACGAATGCCTTCCTTCGTCAAACTCAACCACAATCGCAACTGCAACCACAAGCACCCATCGATGCGCCTACAACCATTCGCGCATCCGGCTATCGTGCCGTAGCAGATGCGTATCGCGCTGAAAGCGAGTATATCCAACGCGATCGAAGTACTCCAGAATCTGGATCGCCCGCTTTCGGCCCAATGCCGTGGCGTCGCGAAACGCCGCGGCGTTGACGGCGCCGCCCTGCTCCGCGGCAATCTGCGCAACGGCGCGCGCGAGCATTTGCATCGCCTCGCGCTCGTAAAAGAGATCGCGCACGACCTGATACACGCGACCAAGGCGCGCGAGCTTGCGCAGCAAAGCACGCACCTTCTCTTCCGGCTGCCGCGTCTCGCGCGCGAGGTCCCGCACCCACGGCGGATCGAAACGCCCAAGCGCCAGCAGCGGCATGAGGCGCGCCGCGAGCGCTTCTTCGTCGGCGTCGAGCGTCACCGCGTGCGACGGGAGATGCAGCCACGGGCCGCTGCGCGCGACGCTCCCTTCGCGTTCGAGCGCTTCAATCGCGGCACGCCATACCGCATCGCTCACAAGCGGCGCCGCCATGCGCCGCAAGCGCGCCGCGTCCGGTCCCTGCTCGTCCGGCGAGCGTGTGTGAAACCCGCCGAGCGCTTCGACAATACGCTCCATGAGGCTCGTCCAGTGCGCGCGTGCGATCACCGCGCCTTCGTCGTCGCGCCCTTGCGGTGCGATTGAAATCGCATCGGCGGGCAATGCGAGCGCAGCGTCGTCGTAACCGGTCAACTGCACCAGCGTCGCGCGCGAAATGCCGCGCGGCGCTTCTTCGATCAGCGGTGCAAGGTTCCCTTCGTCGAGCCACGTGCGCAACGCGTCGAGCCATGCGCGCCGCTCCGGCGTCCTGCGCCGACGCGACGGGCCGAACGGATCGAGCACACGCCCGCCACCTACGGTGTGGTTTGCCTGTGCGTTGCGAACGATGAAGCGGTCTCCCGGCAACGCGTGCAACGGCGCATCGAAAACGAGCTGCACGCGTGCGCCCGCACCCGGTGCAAGCGTTTCGCCTTCGAGCAACGCGACGTTCGCCACGCGATGCGTCGTGCCGAGGTGAACATGAAGCGGCGACCAGTGCTGCAACGTGATGCCCGCGTCGTCGAGCAACCGCAGTTCGACGTCGAGCCGCACGACGGGCTCAGCCAGCCGCGCATCGACGACCCAGTCGCCGCGCGCGATCTGCTCCTTGTCGATCCCTGCGAGATTGAGCGCGCAACGCTGGCCTGCGTGGCCCGCGTCGCCGGCCTGCACCGCGCGATTCTGGGCATGCAGGCCGCGCACACGTACGGGCTTGCCGGCCGGTGCGAGCACGAGCGCGTCGCCGGCCCGCACGCGTCCGGCGAATACGGTGCCCGTCACTACCGTCCCCTGGCCCGTTAGCGTAAATACGCGATCCACCGCGAGACGAAAGAGGCCATCGTCGCGCCGCGCCCGCCATGCAATCGCGCGCTCGCGCAACCAGGCGTCGAGGCGCGCAACACCTTCGTCTTGCGGCTGCGTTGCATTGGTCTCGAAGATCGGTGTGTCCGCAAGCATCGTGTCGGCAAGCCAGGCGGCAATTTCGGCGCGCACGGCGTCGAGCCGCGCCGCATCCACGCGATCGCACTTGGTCAGCGCAATGGCGCCTTGCTGCACGCCTAGCAGTTGCAGAATCGCGAGATGCTCGCGCGTTTGCGGCATAACGCCGTCATCGGCGGCAATCACGAGCAAGGCGAAGTCGATGCCGCACGCACCCGCCGCCATCGTATGCACGAGTTTCTCGTGGCCGGGCACGTCGATGAAGCCAAGCACGTCGCCGTTGGCGAGCGGCAGGTACGCGTATCCCAGTTCGATCGAAATGCCGCGCGCCTTTTCTTCTTTCAGGCGGTCGGTGTCTACGCCAGTCAAGGCACGGACCAGCGTGGTCTTGCCGTGATCGATGTGCCCCGCCGTGCCGACGATCACAGGCGCAGCTCCGCGAGTTGCGCGACAAACGCCGCTTCATCGGCAGATTCGAGGCAGCGCAGGTCCAGACGCAGCGCGTCGTCGGCAATGCGGCCAATTACGGGCCGCGGCAGTTCGCGCAAGGCGCGTTCGAGCTTGAGCAGCGCCCGGCCGCTACCGCCCTTGCCCGCATGGCGCACGACGAGCCCGCTGCTCGGCAGCACATCCACCGGCAGCGCGCCGCTGCCGATCTGGCTGAACATCGGCTCGACGCTCGCGGCATACGCATCGCCGGTTGCACGCTGCAACGTGGGCAACGCACGCTCCGCGGCCTCATGCATTTGCGCAGCAGGTCGTGTGAGAAGGCGCAGCGTGGTGAGGCGCTCCTGCAAGAATTCGGGCGCCTGATAAAGCCGCAACACCGGTTCGAGCGCTGCGAGCGTGAGTTTGCCCACCCGCAACGCGCGCTTGAGCGGATGCTTCTTGATCTTCGCAATGAGTTCCTTGCGCCCGACGATCAGCCCTGCCTGCGGGCCGCCCAGCAGTTTGTCGCCGCTGAAGGTCACGAGGTCCGCGCCCGCTTCCACGGTCGCGCGCACCGTGGGCTCGGCGGGCAAGCCCCATTGCGCGAGATCGACGAGCGTCCCGCTGCCCAGATCGACCGCCACCGGCAGGCCGCGCTGACGCGCCAGCGGCGCGAGTTCATCGAGTTCGACACTCTTCGTAAAACCGCTGATCGCGTAGTTGCTGCAATGCACTTTCATCAGCAGCGCCGTGCGTGCATTGATTGCTGCTTCGTAATCCTTCAGATGCGTTCGGTTCGTCGTGCCGATCTCGCGCAAGCGTGCGCCCGCCCGGCTCATGATGTCGGGAATGCGAAAGGCCCCGCCGATCTCGACCAGTTCGCCGCGCGAAACGACGACCTCCTTGCGATTGGCGAGCGCGCTCAACAGCAGCAATACGGCCGCTGCATTGTTGTTGACGACGGTCGCGGCCTCGGCGCCCGTCAGTTCGCAGATCAGCGAGTCGATCAGATCGTCGCGGTCGCCGCGCTTGCCGCTCGCGAGATCGAATTCGAGGTTCGCGGGTTGCGTGAGCGCCTGCACCACGGCTTTCACAGCCTCGTCGGGCAGCAGCGCGCGGCCGAGGTTGGTGTGCAGCACCGTACCCGTGAGATTGAAGACCGGACGCAGGCGGCTTTGCGTACGCTCAGCCAGCCGTTGCGCGGTGGCTGCAATCACACGCTCCTGCGAAAATGATTCGGCATCCTTGTTTTCTTGCGACAAGATGCCGGCGCGTGCATCGCGACGCCATGCGTCCTGCGTGGCGCGTATCGCGTCTAGCACCTGGGTGCGTCCGTATTGCGCGATCAGTGGCTGCGCTTGCTCCGAGGCAATCACGCGCTCGACCGCCGGCATTTTCGCGAGCAGCGCATTCAGCGCTTGAACATCGTGCTCCGCTGCTTGTCCCATGGTTTCACTCATGGCGTGCCCGGCTCCTTACTGGTCGCCAGGCACTTCGGGCCACAGCAGCGGATTCGGGCTCGCGCGGCGGTAGCCCGCATCGCTCATCAGCAAGTCGAGCGTGAGGCTCGCGAGGTCGTCGGCAAGCGGTTCGAAGTCTAGGTCCTTCTCCTGATAGCCGATCTTGCGGTACGTATGGCATTCGTCGCACGATTCGGCCTTGAGTGCCGCATTGCCGCCTTCAATGCCGTGATACGCAATGCCCTTGGTCGAATCGCAGTTCGTGCACTTCACGCGCACCACGTGCGCCTCGGTGCCACACAAGCCGCACTGCGCAAACCGATAACCCTGATACACGCCGCCAATGCGCACGATGCTGGCAACGGGCGGCGACCCGCACACGGGACAAACGCCCGGTGCATCGACGTAAGGCACGTCCCGCACGTCGATGCGGCTAGCAAGGTCGGTCCACACCACCTGCAGCGCGGCCATGATGAACGGCGCGGTGGCGGGTGCGATTTCGGTGTAACGCTGCGCGAGGATCGCGTCGGCCTGGGCATCGAGTTGCGCTTCGTCCATGGCGCGCAGGCCGTCGAGCACTTTTGCGAGCGCAGGCGCAACGACGCCCGCGGCTTCAACACGATCCGCGATCCGCGACAGCACGGCGCGCCATTGCGGATCGCGCTCGCCCGAAAGCGCCGGGAGTATCGGCATGGAATGATGCTGCGCGTTCGCGATCGCTTCGCGCGAAGGCATGGACGCGCTGCACTGTTCGAGCGCCTCCTGCTGCGCATCGACGAGCGCCGCCATGAGCCGCACGTAGCCGCCAATGGGATTGTGGTCCGCGAGATGCCGCAGACGCACGGCGCGCGTGCTGAAAAAGGCGAAGCGCTCGGGCAGACGGATACGCGGAATGGCAGAAGGATCGAGCGATTCGATTTGCTGCGGGTCGAGAATACGTTGCGTCACGACGGGTCTGCTCCAGAATGGCAACACCCAAGAAAAAACCGCCGTGCCCTTGCGGGCGCCGGCGGTTTGCCGCTCGCACCGCCACGGCCTTTGGGGCCAGGCAGCGCGCAGCCTGTGCGTTACTTGATGCTCTCGCGGAACCAGCGCGGATGATGCTTTCTCGCCCAGCCCCAGGTGACGTAACCGCGCGTCATGGCGCCGATCGACCCCTTCACCCACAGCGCCGCATAAATATGGATGATGATGCCGCATATCAGCACGAACGCCGCGACCGCATGCACCAGCGAAGAGAGCCGGATAATCTCGATCGGGAAATAGAACGAGAAATATCGCCGCCAGATCACAATGCCGCTCAAGAGCAACAGCACGAGGCAAACCACCATCGTGAAGAATAACAGCTTCTGTCCCGCATTGTAGCGGCCGATCTCGGGCAGCCTGTCTTCGCGGTTGTTGAGCACGTCGCCCATCTGTTTCATCCACTGGATGTCGTCTTTGTCCAGATAGTTGTGATGCCAGAAGCGCAACGCAAGGAGCAGGAACGAGACGAACATCACGATGCCGATGAACGGATGCAGAATACGCGTCCACTGGCCGCCGCCCAGAATCGCATAAAGCCACGACAGGGCCGGATGAAACATCGCGAGGCCCGAGAGCGCGAGCAGGATGAAGCTGATCGCGGTGATCCAGTGGTTGCTGCGCTCGTTGGGCGTGTAGCGCTGGATCAGTTGCGGTTCATCGTCTTTCATCGTTGCGCTCCTCGGGTGGTTCGCCACGCATGCGCCGCGCCTCGTCGCGCGCGGCAATTTCATCTTCTTCCGTCACTTCGTTCGGGCCGATCCGCGTGTAATGGAAGAAGCCCGCCAGCGCCGTGAGCGCCATGATGCCGAGTGCGATCGGCTTGGCGGCTCCCTTCCAGAGCCGCACCATCGGGCTGATGCGCGGGTTCTCGGGCAGACCGTGATAAAGCGAGGGCTGGTCCGCGTGGTGCAGCACGTACATCACGTGCGTCCCGCTCACGCCCGGCGGATCGTAGAGCCCGGCATTCTGAAAACCGCGCTCCTTGAGGTCGACGATGCGCTCGGCCGCATGCTGCTTCATGTCTTCCTTGGTGCCGAACACGATCGCGCCCGTCGGGCAGGTCTTCACGCAGGCGGGTTCCTGCCCCACCGCCACGCGATCCGAACAAAGCGTGCATTTGTATACACGGCGATCCTTCTGCGAGAGGCGCGGAATATTGAACGGGCAGCCCGTGATGCAAAAACCGCAGCCAATGCAGTTTTCCTCGTGGAAATCGACGATGCCGTTCGTGTATTGCACGATCGCGCCCGGCGACGGACACGCCTTCAGGCAGCCCGGATCCTCGCAATGCATGCAGCCGTCCTTGCGGATCAGCCATTCGAGGTTGCCGTCCGGATTCTCCCATTCCGAGAACCGCATGACGGTCCAAGAGTGCTCGGTAAGATCGTGCGGGTTGTCGTACACGCCCGTATTCACGCCAATTTCGTCGCGCAGATCGTTCCACTCCATGCACGCCGTTTGACACGCCTTGCAGCCAATGCACTTGGTTACGTCGATGAGCTTCGCGACCTGGCCCGTGACCGGCTCGCGCACGCCGGGCGGCGGCGTGGTCGTAGCCGAGAGGCGCTTGATGTCGAGTGATTGAAATGCCATGGTTCGCGCCCCCTATGCCTTTTCGACTTTCACGAGGAACGACTTGAACTCGGGCGTCTGCGAATTGCCGTCGCCCACGGGGGGCGTGAGCGTATTCGTCAGATAGCCCGGTTTCGTGAGCCCCTTGAAGCCCCAGTGCAGCGGTACGCCAACCTGATGCACGGTCTTGCCTTCGATGGTCAGCGGCTTGATGCGCTTGGTGACCACCGCCACGGCGATCAGATAGCCGCGATTGCTCGACACCTTCACGCGGTCGCCCGCCACCACACCCACCTCTTTCGCGAGCGCCTCGCCGATCTCGACGAACTGCTGCGGCTGGATGATTGCGTTCAGCCGGGCGTGTTTCGTCCAGAAGTGGAAGTGCTCGGTGAGCCGGTAGGTGGTCGCCACGTGCGGGAACTGTTGCGCGGTCCCGAACGTCTTGCGGTCGTCGGGGAACACGCGCGCCGCCGGATTGCTCGTGGCGAGCGGGTTGTTCGGGTGGAACGGGTTATAGCCGAGCGGGTTCTCGAACGGTTCGTAGTGCTCAGGGAACGGACCTTCGTTCATGCCGTCGCGAGCGAAGAAACGCGCCACGCCCTCGGGGTTCATGATGAACGGCCCCATGCCCTGATCGGGCGCCTCGTCCGCCTTGTAGTCGGGTATGTCCGCGCCCGTCCATGCGCTGCCGTTCCACGCAATCAGCTTGCGGGTGGGATCGAAGGGCTTGCCCGCCACATCGCACGAGGCGCGGTTGTACAGCACGCGCCGGTTCGCCGGCCACGCCCAGGCCCAGTTGAGCGTCTGCCCGATGCCCGTGGGGTCGTCGTTGTCGCGCCGGCCCATCTGGTTGCCCGCCTGGGTCCACGCGCCGCAGAAGATCCAGCAGCCGCTCGCGGTCGTGCCGTCGTCTTTCAACTGCGCGAAGGCCGAAAGCTGCTCTCCCTTCTTCACGAGCACTTTGGTGGGGTCTTTCGCGTCGGTCTGGTCGGCGAGCGCACGACCGTTGTATTCCCTGGCGAGTTCCTCCGGCGTGGGGCTCGCGGGATCCGAATACGGCCAGTCGAGCTTGACGATCGGATCGGGCAGCTTGCCGCCGTCCTTCTGATACGCGGCGCGCACGCGCAGGAACAGGCCCGACATGATTTCGAGGTCGCTCTTCGCTTCGCCCGGCGGCTCCGCCCCCTTCCAGTGCCACTGCAGCACGCGGCTCGAACTCACGAGCGAGCCGTTTTCTTCCGCGAAGCACGTAGTCGGCAAACGGAACACTTCAGTCTGGATCGCAGTCGGATCGACGTCGTTATAGTCGCCATACTTCTTCCAGAACTCGGAAGTCTCGATGGCGAGCGGGTCCATGATCACGAGCCACTTGAGCTTGCTGAGCGCCGAGACCGTCTTGGCCTTGTTCGGTGAGGACGCGAGCACGTTGAAGCCCTGGCAGATATAGCCGTTGACCTTGCCCTGATTCATCAGCTCGATGGTCTGCAACAGGTCATATGGCTTGTCGAGCTTGGGCAGCCAGTCGTAGCCCCAGTTGTTGTCCTTCGTGGCCGCGTCGCCCCACCACGACTTCATGAAACTCACGAAGAACGCGCCGTAGTTTTTCCAGTAGCTCAGCTGATTCGGCCGCATGGGCTGCGCGGCGCGCTTCTTGATGTAGTCGTCGTAGTCCTGCTCAGCTTCCGACGGCAGCGTCATGTAGCCCGTGAGCAAGTTCGACATGAGCCCGAGGTCGGTCAGCCCCTGGATGTTCGAGTGACCGCGCAGCGCGTTCATGCCGCCGCCCGCAATGCCGATGTTGCCGAGCAGGAGCTGCACCATCGCACCGGTGCGGATATTCTGCGAGCCGATCGAGTGATGGGTCCAACCGAGTGCATACAGAATTGTGCCTGCGCGTCCCGGCTCCGCCGTGCTCGCAAGCATTTCGCACACCTTGAGGAATTTATCCTTCGGCGTGCCGCATACCTTCTCCACCATCTCGGGCGTGTAGCGCGAGTAATGCTGCTTGAGCAACTGGTAGACGCAGCGCGGATTCTGCAGCGTATCGTCGGTCTTCACGAAACCGTCGTCGCCGAGCTCGTAGTTCCACGACGACTTGTCTGGGTATGAATGCTTCTGCGGATCGTAGCCCGAAAAAATGCCGTCGTTGAACGCGTAATCTTCGCGCACGATGAACGAAAAGTCCGTGTAGTTCTTCACGTACTCGTGCTGGATCTTGTCGTTGGTGAGCAAATAGTTGATCACCGCGCCAAGGAAGGCGACGTCCGTGCCGGTGCGGATCGGCGCGTAGAAGTCCGCGACCGATGCCGTGCGCGTGAAGCGCGGGTCCACCACGATGAGCCGCGCCTTGCGGTGCGCCTTCGCCTCCGTGACCCACTTGAAGCCGCACGGGTGCGCCTCGGCCGCATTGCCGCCCATCACCAGAATCACGTCCGCATTGCGTATGTCGACCCAATGGTTCGTCATCGCTCCACGGCCAAACGTCGGGGCAAGACCTGCCACCGTCGGGCCGTGTCAGACACGCGCCTGGTTGTCGAATGCGAGCAGGCCCATGCTGCGGGCCACTTTATGCGTGAGATAGCCGACTTCGTTGCTGCCCGCCGATGCGGCCAGCATGCCCGTGGTCAACCAGCGGTTCACGGTCTTGCCGTCGGCGGTCTTCTCGACGAAGTTCGCGTCGCGATCTTCCTTTAGCAGCTTCGCGATGCGGTCGAGCGCCTCATCCCACGAGATGCGTTTCCATTCGTTCGAGCCGGCCGCGCGGTACTCGGGGTACTTGAGGCGGCTGTCGCTATGAATGAAATCGATCAGGCTCGCGCCCTTCGGGCACAGCGTGCCGCGATTGACGGGGTGATCGGGATCGCCCTCGATATGGATGATGCTCGTCGTAGCATTCTTCGCGCCATCGCCGAGACCGTACATGAGGATCCCGCAACCAACCGAGCAGTACGGGCAGGTATTGCGGGTTTCAGTGGTGCGCGCCAGTTTGTATTGTCGGACTTCGGCAAGCGCGTTGTCGGGTGCGAAACCCATCAACGCGAGGCTGGAACCCGCCAGCGACGTTGCCGTGACCTTGAGGAACTGACGCCGGGACATCTGCAGCATGATGAGCCCTCGGCTTGGTTGTGGGTTTTTTCAGTATAAGACGTTTTGGGAGACGGATCGCGCTGGATGTTCGCGAGCTTTGCACGCGTACAGCGCGAGGTCGCCCGGGAATCACGCTTGCTAATATTGAATGGCGAATGAGCCATCTTTGTGACGAAAACGAAGCACTGAGGAACGGGGCGCTCCATCATGTCGACGCTTTCCACCGAACGACTGCAGTCCGCCGCGCGCAAGGAAGCGTCGTGGGTGGTGGGCGCGTTGCGCCAGTTCATCGCCAACCGGTGCCCGTCGCTCGCGGCAAGCATCGCGTTCTACTCGGCGTTTTCGCTCGCGCCCACGCTTGTCATGGTGATTGCCGTGGCCGGCTGGTTCTACGGCGTCGATGCCGCGCGCGGCGAACTCTTTCGCGAAGTCCACAACGTGCTCGGCGACGACGCGGCCGCGGGCATCACCACAATCGTGCAGAACGCGCACCGGGCGGGCGGCAAGGGCGGCGTCGCGGCGATCATCTCGCTCGCCCTGCTCGTGATCGGCGCATCCGCAACCTTCTCCTCGCTCAATTCCGCACTGAACATCGTCTGGCCGCCGGACGGCCAACGCCCTTCCAGTGTGTTGGCGCTCGTACGCGTGCGGCTCATTTCGTTCAGCCTGGTCCTGGGCGTCGCGTTCCTGCTGATCGTTTCGCTCGTGCTCGACACGGCCATTACCTTCGTCGGTCAGTGGCTCTGGGGCGATTCTCCTTATGTGATCATCGGCAACCTGCTGCAGCTCGCCGTGGGCCTAGTGGTGCTGGCCGTCGCGTTCGGCGCCCTGCTGCGCTTCCTGCCCGACGCCGACGTGCGCTGGCGCGACGCGATGGTGGGCGGCATCGTCGCGGCGGTGCTGTTCTCGGCGGGCAAGAAACTCTTCGCGCTCTATCTCGCGCACGCGGGCATGGCAACGGCCTTTGGCGCCGCCGGCTCGCTCGCTGTGCTGCTGATGTGGCTCTATTTTTCGGCGGCGGTGCTCCTGCTCGGCGCGGAATTCTCGGCCGCGCGCGGACGCATGCACGACCCGCGCGGGGCGTGGGGTTTCCTTGAGGAAACACCGCCCGGCAGCCGCGCCAAGCTGGCGTCGGTTCTCGCAGCCTCCACCATCGTTGGGAGACATGACACCAAGCGTCCAGACCGTCCTGCCGTTGCCCCGGCGCCGTCTGCCGTGCCGATCGGAAACGGCAGCGCAGCGGCCACAGCCATGCCTGCGGCCCTGGCGGCAGCCGTTACAACAGACAAATCGACACTATCGGAAACTCCGCTCGGCGCGATCGGGCGCGCGAGTGCCTATGGCGGTGCGTTCGGGAGACTGAAATCGGGGCTGCAGATCCGCCGTTCGGTCGTGCGCATGGAGGACAGCGCCACCTACGCTGCGGCCCTCACGCTGGTCCAGGCAGGCCGGACGATGGCCGCCGCCGACCGCTATGTGAAGCGCCATCCGTGGAGTTCGGTGTTGTTCGTCGCCAGTGCTGCGCTCGCCATGACGGCGGCCGGCAGACGCCGCCAACCGCCCGCAACCGGGCGCGACGAGGCTGAGACCAAAGGCCGCAGCAAGGCGAAAAAATAACGCATGCTTACGGAACTTTTATCAAAAACGACAATAATGCTCGGTCAACAATCCAATATTTCTAAAATCGGCATAATCGACGGAGGCCCCGTCTGACAAGGGATTCTGGCCGGTGTCAGGTTTTCGCGACAAACTTTATTTTTTCAGTTCAGGTCGATTGGCCTGCTGCGTTATTCTCCAACGCGCAACAACTACACAATTTCTGCGTGGAGAAAACAGAATGAAACGAGTCGCTCTCTCGACCCTCTCGCTGGCCCTCTTGGCCGCAGCCGGCACCGCGCACGCTCAAAGCAGCGTGACCCTCTATGGTGTGATCGACGAATCGATCCAGTGGGCCAACAACGTGAAGGACGCGAACGGCAAGAACGCGAACCAGTTCTCCCTGTTCGGCGGCAACATCTCGGGCAACCGCTTTGGCCTGAAGGGCACGGAAGATCTGGGCGGCGGCCTGAAGGCAATTTTCCAATTGGAAAACGGCTTTGATATCAACTCCGGCAAGCTCGGCCAAGGTGGCCTGATGTTCGGCCGTCAGGCATTCGTTGGCCTGACGCACGAGCAGTTCGGTACGGTCACGCTCGGCCGCCAGTACGACCCGCTGGTCGACATGGTTCAGCCGCTGACGGCTGACAACTACTTCGGCAGCACGTTCACCACGCCGGGCGACGTCGATAACAACGACAACAGCTCGCGTACGAACAGCGCCATCAAGTACGTTTCGCCGGTTCTGCAAGGCTTCCAGTTCGAAGGCATGTACGCTCTGGGTGGCGTGG
This sequence comes from Paraburkholderia sp. JHI869, assembly GCF_038900775.1. Taxonomy (NCBI): domain Bacteria; kingdom Pseudomonadati; phylum Pseudomonadota; class Betaproteobacteria; order Burkholderiales; family Burkholderiaceae; genus Paraburkholderia; species Paraburkholderia sp. JHI869. Next base: position 153,785 of record NZ_JAYMSC010000010.1, on the reverse strand, counting down.
CTGGCGCAACGGGCTCGGGTCAGAGCTGGGGTGCAGCCGCTACGTACGGCGTCGGTTCGTTCAACGTTGCCGCCGGCTACTTCCGTATGGACAACGCTTCGTCGCTCGCTTCGCGTACGACGACGTCCAACGGCGTGAGCACGGTTGGCTGGGCTTCGGGCGCAACCTCGGGCGCCATGTTCGACAGCCAGATCAACTCGGCCTACGCTTCGGCCAAGTCGGTTGGCACCGCTCAGATCGCTGCACAATACGTCGCAGGTCCGTTCACGTTCGGCGCACGTTACAGCAACGTTCAAATCCGTCCTGACGGCTACTCGACGTTCGCTTCGACCCAGCGTTACAACGTCGCCGCTGGCTTCTTCGGCTACCAGCTGAACCCGGCCCTGCTGCTCGGCCTCGGCTACACCTGGACGCACGGCGCTGGCGAATCGTCGAACACGTACAACCAGATTTCGCTCGGCGCGGACTACAACCTGTCGAAGCGCACGGACCTCTACGCTCTCGCAGCATGGCAGCACGCCAACGGCCAGCAGCCGGGCGCAGCTCCGGGCACGGCAGCTGGTGCATCGATCGGTTCGTACGGCTACGATTCGGCTTCGAGCTCGCAGACCCTGGTCAGCCTGGGCATCCGCCACAAGTTCTAAGCAACGCTTTGCTCCGGGCTTCGGCCCGGCGCCGGAACCGGCTGACGAGCCATTCCGGCGAAGCGAGCGAGACCGCGCAGCTAAAAACTACACGCTGCACAAACCAGCCTCGGGCACAAGCCCTGGCTGGTTTTTTTATGCCCTCCGGGTTTTAGAACCCATCCTCCAACGCCTGTTCGCGCGTTGCGCCGCTTACGCGGCCTTTACACGAGCGAAAGGCTTAGCGCAGCCGCGCCAGCGCGGCGGCGGCGTGCCACACGAACGCGTCGCTCAACGCCGTCGCCGCGCGCTGCGTGCCGCGCACGACATGAAGCGCGCTCGACAACGCGGGCGTGAATCGCTTCACGCTCACCCGCGCGCTCGCGTGCTGGGCTGTGAGCGCGTCGACGAGCGCGATGCCCATTCCCGCTTCCACCATCGCCACGACGGATTGCGCGAGCGCCGCTTCGACGCCGGATTCGCGCGCCACCCCGCATTCGGCAAAGTGCCGGTCGATAGAGAGGCGCGCCTCGCTCGCCGCGGCAAACGAAATGAAGCGTTCGCCCGCACAGTCTTGCGCATGAATCACACGCTTGCGCGCGAGCCGGTGTCCGCGCGGCACGATGCAGCGCAGCGGCCATTCCCCCAGATACTCCAGACGCGCGCCAGGATGCGCGACGGCTTGCGCCACGAAACCCAGATCGCAACGTTGGGCCGCCACGCGCTCAGCGATCTCGGCGGCTTCGCCAGTCATCAGTTCGAGATCGACGCCCTCGTGCTCGTTCGCAAACGCAGCGGCCACGCGCGGCAGAAAGTCGGCGCAAAGATCCGCTGAAGCGGCCACGCGCACGACCCCGCGCCTTTGCGCGCGAATCTGCGCGGCCGCCTGGGCCACGCGCTCGAAGCCGAAGAACGCGCGCTCGACTTCGTCTTGCAGCGTATGCGCTTCGACAGTCGGCAACAAACGCCCCTGGCGCCGCTCGAAAAGCGCGAACCCCATCTTCGCTTCGAAGTCGGCAAGCAAACGGCTCACCGCGGGCTGCGAAATGCCGAGCGCCTGCGCCGCGCGCGTGACGGTGCGCCACTGCATCAACGCGCGAAACGCTTCCACCTGGCGCAAACTAAGGTCGGCTGTCTGCATAACACTCTGTTATGGATATTTTTAAATCTTGGCCTACCGCTTTATTCGCATACGACATCGACGACATCGATTCGCTTATTTTAAGGACATGATATCGGATACCCGACCATAACATCAGCACATAGAACATGAACACAGTGCGCATACCACGCACCAAATGAAAAATCCCCGTGGGCTCGACGCCAACGGGGATTTTCTGGTACTGAGCCGCTGCCCGAAGGCCGCGGCTTGTAGTGCAATCAGCGCAATCAGGCTGCTGCTGCGTCCTTCAGCTTCTTCAGGGCGCGCGCCTTGATGCGGACCGATGCGGGCTTGGCCGGGAACCAGCGCTCTTCGCCCGTGAACGGATCCTTGCCGAAGCGCTTCTTCTTCGCCGGCACGGCCTGCACGACGATCTTCAGAAGACCCGACAGCGTGAATTCGCCAGCGCCCTTCTTGTGGACCGAACCGAGGATCGTGTCTTCCAGCGCGGCCAGCACGGCCTTGGCAGCCTTCGGCTCGACGCCTGCACGTTCAGCAACGTGGGTAGCCAGCGAGGCCTTCGTGAAGGTGTCCTTGATCGGCGACGGTGCGCCGGACGCCTTCACGGCGACCTTCTTAGCTGCGGCCGTCTTGGTGGCGGGCGCTTTCTTTGCAACAACCTTCTTGGCCGGGGCAGCTGCCTTTTTTGCGGCCACTTTCTTTGCGGAAGTCGGCATGTTTCTCCTACCAGTGTTGGTCAGTGAATCGACGAAGCGCTGCGGAATGCATGTGCTTCAACGGCGGATTCTACATACACGCAAGCGTTTTGCGTGAAGCTTTTGCATTGTCGTTACGATTTTGTTGCGCGGCGCTGACTCTCGAACACATTTCGACGCCTGTTTACAGGGGTAAACGTGCACCTGGCGCACCCGAAGCACTGCCGGAGGGCACGTTTCGGTGAGCGCGGCGCGCGGCGCGTTCGTCAGGAAAAGCGCCATACGTATGGTGTTTTTGCACGATTTCGACTGCCATGCCGGCGTCGCCGCGACGGCAAGTTGCGCTCAAAGCGTACGCAGCAGCGTGGCCAGCGACGTGAGCGCGGCGTCGATACGCTCTGTATCGACACCACCGTAACCGAACAGAAAACCGCTCTCTACAGGCGCTTCGAGATGAAACGGCGTGAGCGGATGCAGGCCGATCGATGCGCGGCGCGCAGCCTGAGCCACCGCTGCGGCGTCGAGCGGCGCGACGAGCCGCGCCGCCAGGTGCAACCCCGCCGTGTTCGGCGTGACGGGTTCGAGCCACGGCGCGAGCGGTCCGCGCAGATGTGCGAGCAGCACGTCGCGGCGCTGCGAATACGTCTGATGCATGCGCCGCAAATGGCGCGCGAAATGGCCATTGAGCATGAAGTCGGCGAGCGCAGTCTGCGTGAGCACGCAGCCGTGGGCGTCGCCAATCTGCCGCGCGCGGGCGAGCGGCGCGGCCAGTGCGGCAGGCGGCACCATGTAGCCCACGCGCAGCTCCGGGAACATCGTTTTCGAAAACGTGCCGACGTAGGCCACGAGACCGGCGTTGTCGAGGCTCTTGAGCGGCTCCATGGAGCGGCCTTCGAAGCGGTATTCGCAGTCGTAGTCGTCTTCGATCACGAGCGCACCGCGCGCCTGCGCCCATTCGAGCAGCGCAACGCGCCGCTCGAGACTCATCGGCATGCCGAGCGGAAACTGGTGCGAGGGCGTGACGTATACGAGCCGCGCCGCTTTCGGCAACCGCGCGACGACGAGCCCCTCGCGATCCACGGGCACCGGCACGACCTTCGCGCCAAGCGCGGCGAAAATATCGCGCGCAGGCGGATAGCCCGGGTCTTCCACGGCGACCACGTCGCCGGGTACGAGCGTCACGCGTGCGAGCAGATCGAGCGCCTGCTGCGCGCCTTGCGTAACGATCACGTCCCGCCAGTTGCCCTCCACCGCGCGGTTGAAGGCGAGATAGCGCGACACAGCGAGGCGCAGCTTCTCCTCGCCCGCCGGTTCGCGATACATGCCGTAGCCGCGCGCCTGCACGCGCAACGCGTCGTTGATGCAGCGCCGCCAGATGTCGAAGGGAAAGCGCGACTTGTCGGTGATGCCGCCCGCGAAGTCGCAGGCGAGCCGCGGATCGAGACGCGGCAACGAGCTGTGCAGCGCCTCGGCTTGCGCCTGCCACCACGGCGTGGCCTGCGCCGCCTTTGGCGTCGACGCGGCAGCGGCGCTGCCAGCCGCAGTAGCCGCGCGTATCTGCGGATTCGGATGACCGCGCTCGCGCGCGGGCAGACGTTCGAGCGTCTCGGCGACGAAGGTGCCCGAGCCGCGTCGCGAGTTCAGATAGCCTTCGGCGAGCAGCCGTTCGAATACGTCGAGCGTGGTCTTGCGCGAAACGCCGAGCTGCATTGCGAGATCGCGCGTGGACGGCAGGCGGGTGCCACCCGCCAGGCGCCCATCGACGATGCTGTCGCGTAGCTGCCGATAGATCTGGCCCGCGAGGTCGCGACGGCCCGACACGGTGACGTGGAGTTCCATGATGAAGCGGCTCGTAGCGTTCGATGGGAGCGAAAGTGGTCACCCGAAATATTGCCAGAATGGCTATGTGAACGCGCCAGCGCAACGCCTAAAGTTCACCTGTGGTTACGCAACTCAACTCAAAAGGTGAACGCTCATGCAGGCACGTCTGGATTTCTACAAGGCCAGCCCGGAAGGCACGAAGGCCATGATTGCGCTCGAAGAGCGCGCGAGCAAAAGCTCGATCGAAAAGCCGCTCGCGGAACTCGTGCGCCTGCGTGCTTCGCAGATCAACGGCTGTGCGTACTGCGTGGACATGCACACCGCCGACGCGCGCAAGGGCGGCGAAACCGATCGCCGGCTCGCTACGGTATCGGTGTGGCGCGAAACGCCGTTCTTCACGGAGCGCGAGCGCGCGGCGCTCGAATGGACCGAATCGGTCACGCTGCTCGCGCAAACGCACGTGCCCGACGAGGTTTGGGACCGCGTGAAGCCGCATTTCAGCGATCAGGAGATCGCCGACCTCACGCTGCTGATCATCGCGATCAACGGGTGGAACCGTATCGCGGTGACGTTCCGCAAGATGCCGGCCTGAGTTTGAAGTTGTAAACGCGCGGCTTCAGCCGCCGCAAATTAAGCGGCGGCTGAACGCGGCGCGCGCGGTTGCGTCGATCCGATCACTGGATGCTTTCCGATTGCGGCTCGCGCGAGGCTTGCGCGACGCATTTTGCGTGATGCTCGCGCGAGAGCCGGTTCATGAGCGGCAACAGCAGCACAGCCACCAGCACGCCCAGCGACGCAAGCCAGCCAAGCCCCGTGAAGAGCCGCGTATAGAGCGGCAAAGAGGTGAGCGGGTCGAGCGTGCCCGAGGGCATCTGCGCGAAATTCGCCACCACGCTGCCCAGATACTGCGAAACGCCGGTCGCGACGAAGTAAGCGCCCATCATGAACCCGCTCATGCGCGCGGGCACGTAGCGCGCGATCATCGCGAGCCCGAGGCCGCTCACGAGCAGTTCGCCGAGCGAGTAGAGCCCGTATCCGGCCACCATGAACCACGACGATACGCGCCCTTGCACCGCGTAATGCCCGCTCGCCGCGAACACGAAAAAGCCCGCGGCGACCACGGCGAAGCCCAACGCGTACTTCACGGCCACCGGCACATCGCGGCCGCGCCGCGCAAGCGAGGTGTAAAGCACGGCGAGCACCGGCGAGAGCACCATGATCCAGATCGGATTGAGCGCCTGGAACTGAGCCGGGCTCCATTTGAACAGTTCGACGCCCAACAGCGCGAACTGCGGATCGACGTTGCGCAGCGCGAACAGCGTGAGCGAAGTCGACATCTGCTGATAGAACACGAAGAACAGGATCACCTGGCACGTGAGGATGAGCGCCGCGATCAGGCCCGCGCGCTCGGCGCGCTCGCAGCGCACGAGCATCCAGCCGAATATCGCGAGGATGGCGGCCGCCGCGGCATACACGCAGCCGCGCGCGATCGCCTCGTGCTGGAGCACGAACATCGTCGACGCGCCGAGCGCCACGGCGCCCACTGCCACGAGCACGGCACGGCCCACGTGCAGCGGCTGGTCGTCGGGCGCCGAGCCAATGCGCGCGAGCGCGCGGCGCATCAGCATGAAGTTGAGGATGCCGAGCGCCATGCCCGCACAGCACACGCCGAACGCGGCATGCCAGCCCCAATGCTCCTTGATCCACGGCGTGGCGAGCATCGAGACGGTCGAGCCGATGTTCACCGCCATGTAGTAGATGGTGAACGCGCTGTCGAGCTGCGCGTCGTCGCCCTCGTAGATGCGCCTCACGAGGTTCGCCGCGTTCGACTTGAACAGACCGTTGCCGACCACGATCACGCCTAGCGAAGCGTACATATGGCTCAGGCTGTCGTTGGGCAGCGCCAGCATGAAGTAGCCCGCCGCGAGGATCACGGCGCCCGCCACCATGGAGCGCCGTGCGCCGAGAATCTGGTCGCCGATCCACCCGCCGATGGCCGGCGCCGCGAAGACGAGCGCCACGAAGGCGCCCCAGGTGAGGTTCGCCTGGCGGTCGCTGAAGCCGACCTGCTCAACCATGAACAGCACCAGAAGCGCCGCCATGCCGTAGTAGCCGAAGCGCTCCCACATTTCGATGAGAAAGACCGTCGTGAACGAACGGGTCCGGCCTGGAGGGGTTGTGGCTGAGGCTGGCGTATTCATGTTGCGTATTTCCTGTTGCGGTAGTGCAAGGCGCGCGATTGTACTTGCGCGTGCGACGCTGGCAGTTTTTGCGCGGCTTTTGGCATGGTTGCGCACCGGGGCAAGATTACAGTGATCCCAGTTTCATCGGCACAGCGCCGGCGCTTTTCGACAGTCCAACCTTGACCGGGAACACCTCATGGCACTGCAGATCGGATTTCTCGTATTTCCCAACGTTCAACAGCTCGACCTGACCGGTCCGTACGACGTGCTCGCCTCGATGCCGGACACCCAGGCGCGGCTCATCTGGAAGACGCTCGATCCGGTTCGCTCGAGCACCGGCCTGATGCTCACGCCCGACACGACCTTCGAGGACTGTCCGCCGCTAGATGTGATCTGCGTGCCGGGCGGCCGCGGCGTTTCCCAGCTAATTCCTGACGACGAGACGCTCGCCTTCCTGCGCCGCCACGCGGGCATGGCGCGCTATGTCACTTCGGTTTGCACGGGCGCGCTCGTGCTCGGCGCGGCCGGGCTGCTGCGCGGACGCCGCGCGACCACGCACTGGGCCTTCCACGAACTGCTGGAGCCGCTCGGCGCGCTGCCCGTAAAGGCACGCGTCGTGCGCGACGGCAACGTGCTGACCGGCGGCGGCATCACGGCGGGTATCGATTTCGCATTGACGCTCGCGGCCGAGCTGATCGGCGACGAGGCCGCCCAGGCGCTGCAGCTCGAACTCGAATACGCGCCAGCGCCGCCGTTCGATGCGGGCGACCCCGCCAGCGCGCCGCGTGCGATCGTGGAAAGGTTGCGCGCGCAGACAGCTGCGTCGCTCGCCGAACGCGCGCGTGTCGTTGCGGCGGCCGCCGCGAAGCTCGCCGCCTGAGCGCCCGGCGACGCAGGCGCGATGGCTTCGCGCTCGCCTGCTAGCCAGGGTCAGCGCTTGCTACCGTCTTTGGTGTGGATCGTTTACATTGAGTAACGGGCGTGCCGCAGCTGTTTGCGCCCGTCTTCCCAGCCCTGGGCAAGCTGTTCAAACCAATCATTAGGGGAATCAATGCGCTCCATCACCAGCAAGCTGTCTCTCGCCGCGGCTAGCGCCGCATTCCTGCTCGGCGTGGCCGCGCCGTCGTTTGCGCAAGACGCGGCCAGCGCACCCGCCGCCGCCGCGGCCGCCGCCTCGCAACCGCTCACCAAGGAACAGAAGGCACAAGCCAAGGCTCAGGCCAAAGCGCAGCGCAAGGCCGAACGCAAGCAAGCCCGCGCAAAGAACAACGCCGAACTGAAGAAGCTGGAAGACGCGGGCTACAAGCCGGCGCTGAACGACCCGAACTATCCGCAGAACCTGCAGGACGCACAGAAGAAAGCTAACGCTGCCGCTGGCGCCAGCCAGTAACGCTGAATACGCGATTTCGACATTCCTGCGTTTTAACCGGCTGTTTTGCCGGTTAAAACGCTTCCGCCGCCTCCTTGTCCGCATCGCCCGCAGCATGCCTGAACGCTGCACGTCCCCCGCCTTAGCGCTCGCCGTACACACTAAACGCTTCATCAGTCGATTGGCGCTACCATCCGCGATGCGAATGCGCTGACTCGTTCGCAAGCCGAAACACCGCCGCTTATCGACGCTGCACGCGCTCCGCCACGCGCAATCACACGCTACTGCGCGCCATCGCGAGCCATGCCGCGTGCATGCCCAACATGGAGTCATCGCCATGAACGCACCCCAGCCAGCCGCCAACGCGAGCGCCGCGCCGCAGAAAAAGGGCATACCTGTGGGGCTGATCGCGGGCGTGGTCGCACTCGTCGTCGTGCTGCTCCTGCCCCTGCCCGACAGCCTCCCGCCAGCTGGCCAGCGCATGCTCGCCATCCTCGCATTCGCCGTGGTCGTGTGGCTCACCGAAGCGGTGTCGTACGAAGCGAGCGCCATCATCATCACCTCGCTCATGGCGTTTCTCGTGGGCACCGCGCCCACTATCGAGAACCCCGCAGTCGATTACGGCACGAACAAAGCCATCAGCATGGCGCTCGCGGGCTTTTCCAATTCCGCGCTCGCGCTCGTGGCCGGCGCCCTCTTCATCTCCGCGGCGATGACCGTCACCGGGCTCGACCGGCGCATTGCGCTCGTCACGCTTTCGCTCATCGGCACGACGACGCGTCGCATTTTGATCGGCGCGGTCGCCGTGACCATCGTGCTCTCGCTCGTGGTGCCGAGCGCCACTGCGCGCAGCGCCTGCGTCGTGCCGATCATGGTGGGCGTGATTTCGGCGTTCGGCGTGGACAAGCGCTCGAACATCGCGGCCGGCATCATGATCGTGGTGGCGCAAGCCACGAGCATCTGGAACGTCGGCATCCAGACCGCCGCCGCGCAGAACCTGCTGACCATAGGCTTCATGGACAAGATGCTCGGCGCGCGCGTCACGTGGCTCGACTGGCTCATCGCGGGCGCGCCCTGGGCGATCGTGATGTCGGCGGCGCTGCTCTTCATCGTGCTCAAGATGCTGCCGCCCGAAGCCGATGCGATCGCGGGCGGCAAGGAAGCCGTCGAAGCCTCGCTACGCGAACTCGGCCCCATGACGGGCCCGCAAAAGCGCCTGCTGGGCGTGTCCATCGGCCTGCTGCTCTTCTGGGCGACCGAAGGCAAGCTGCACCCGTTCGACACCACCTCGGTCACCTACGTTGGGCTCGTGCTGCTGCTGTTGCCGCGCTTTGGCGTGATGGACTGGAAGACTGTGCAAAGCCGCATTCCGTGGGGCACGGTGATCGTGTTCGGCGTGGGCATCAGTCTTGGCACCGCGCTCCTCACGACGAAAGCGGGCCAATGGCTCGGTGACCTCGTCGCGCATCACACGGGGCTCGACACCGCCACCCCGTTCATGGCGTTCGCGATTCTCTCGGCCTTTCTCATCCTCATTCACCTCGGTTTTGCAAGCGCAACGGCGCTCACCTCCGCGATGCTGCCGATTCTCGTGTCGGTGCTTCAGTCCATGCAGGGCGACTTCAACCGGCTCGGCCTCACCATGCTGCTGGGGTACGTCGTGAGCTTCGGCTTCATCCTGCCGATCAACGCGCCGCAAAACATGGTGTGCCTCGCCACCGAAACGTTCACGGCGAAGCAGTTCGCGCGCGTGGGCATCGTGCTGACCATCGTTGGCTACGTGCTGTTGCTGCTGTTCGCCGCGACGTGGTGGCGCTGGCTGGGCTGGATCTGAACGCTGCACCTGAACTGAGTACTGTTAGCGAGGAGCCGCTCATGGAAGTCAATATCGACGACGCACGCCGCTTCGCCACGGCGGTGCTCACGAACGTCGCGGTGCCTGAAGACATCGCCGCCGACGTGGCCGACCACCTGATCGAATCCGACCGCGTGGGCTACGCAAGCCACGGCCTTTCGATCCTGCCGAACTACAAGCGCGTGCTGGCCGCGGGTTTCGTCACCGCAGACGGCCGCGCCGAGCGCGTGGTCGACCGCGGCAGCCTGATCGGCTACGACGGCCACAGCGGCTTCGGCCAGCACGTGGGCAAGGTCGTGATGGAAGACGCGATCGCTCGCGTGCGCGAACATGGGCAATGCATCGTGACGCTGCGCCGTAGCCATCACCTGGGACGCATGGGCCACTACGGCGAAATGGTGGCGGCGCAGGGTTTCGTTTTGCTCGCGTTCACCAACGTGATCAACCGCGCGCCGACCGTGGCGCCCTTCGGCGGGCGCGAGTCTCGGCTCACGACCAACCCGCTGTGCTTCGCGGGCCCGCTGCCGGGTGGCCGTCCGCCTTTTGTCGTGGATATCGCCACGAGCGCCATCGCTGTCAACAAGGCGCGCGTGCTCGCCGAAAACGGCCTGCCCGCGCCAGACGGCTCCGTGATCGACGCGAACGGCCAGCCGACTAACGACCCGGGCGTGCTGTTCGCCGATCCGCCCGGCGCGCTGCTGCCATTCGGGCTGCACAAAGGGTATGCGCTCGGTCTGGTGGCGGAACTGCTCGCTGGCGTGCTATCGGGCGGCGGCACGATTCATCCGGACAATCCGCGCAATGGCGTCGCGACCAACAATCTGTTTGCGCTGGTGCTCGATCCGCAGGTGGATTTCAACACGACCTGGCGCTCGCAGGAGGTCGGATCGTTCCTCGACTATCTGCTCAGTTGCCCGCCGCAGGACCCGGCGCAACCGGTGCAGTACCCTGGGCAGTACGAAGCGGAGAATCGCGCGCGGCATATGCAGACGATCGTTCTGCCCGACTCCGTGAGAAAGCCTTTCGCCGAGATCGCGAGCGAACTGGGTATCGCGCCGCTCACGGCGACGTCGTAAACGCAAAAAACCGCGCGCCCCCTTCGGGACTCGCGCGGCCTTCTCATTCGTTGCGCTTACCTCACACCGCAACCGCGCCCACGTAGTTCTCGGCCATCGCCGTCGCAGCGGCGCGCGACGTGGTGACGTGCTCGAGCTCCGCAACCTGCAGGCGCTGCTCGAACGGCGTGGCGTCGTCGAGGCGGTGCATCATGCGCGTCATCCAGTACGAGAAGTGCTCCGCGCGCCAGATGCGGCGCAGCGCCGTTTCGCTATAGGCGTCGAGCAGATCGTTGCGGCCTTCCTTGTAAAAGGCCACGAGCGCCGCGGTCAGCACGCGCACGTCCGCCACCGCGAGATTGAGGCCCTTCGCGCCGGTCGGCGGCACGATATGCGCCGCGTCGCCCGCGAGAAAGAGGCGGCCATGCTGCATCGTGGTCGTGACGAAGCTGCGCATGCCCACGATGTTTTTCTGGAAAATCTTGCCTTCCACCACCTGGTGACCTTCGAGCGAATCGACGCGCGCATGCAACTCGGCCCAGATGCGATCGTCGGACCAGTTATCGACGTTGTCCTTCGGATCGCACTGGAAATACATGCGCTGCACGTTCGGCGAGCGCGTGCTGACGAGCGCGAAGCCGCGATCGTGGCGCGCATAGATCAGTTCGTCGGAAGTGGGCGGCGCCTCAACGAGAATGCCGAACCAGCCGAACGGGAACACGCGCTCGTAGTCCTCGCGCAGCGCCGCCGGAATCGAGGCGCGCGACACGCCGTGGAAACCGTCGCAGCCGATCACGTAGTCGCAATGCAGTTCGTGCTCCTCGCCTTCGTGCGTGAAGCGGATCGACGGCGTGCTGGTTTCGACGCCGTGAATCGACGTGTTCGAGACGTTGAAGAAGAGCTTGCCGTCCGCGGCCACGCGTGCGGCCACGAGGTCCTTGAGCACTTCGTGCTGCGCGTAGACGGTGATGGCTTTGCCCGTGAGGCCTGTGAGATCGATGCGGCGGCGCTTGCCGTCGAACGCGAGTTCGAAGCCGTGATGAATCGCGCCTTCGGCCTTCATGCGAGCGCCGACGCCCGCTTCGGTGAGCACGTCCATCGTGCCTTGCTCGAGCACGCCGGCGCGAATGGTCGATTCGATCTGCTCGCGGCCACGCAGCTCCAGCACGACCGAGTCGATGCCACGCAAATGCAGAAGATGGGAAAGAAGCAGGCCCGCGGGCCCGGCGCCAATGATGCCAACCTGAGTGCGCATGAGATGTCTCCTGATGCGGCGTTGCTTAAATTGATTTTTCGCAAGTTTCGCCGCTGCACCTGTTATCGCGCAACGCGATATGGAGAATATGGACTATCCCAATTTCGAATAGCAGCAGAGTGGCCAGACTTTCGGGCTAGCCGCTGTGCGGAACGGAAATTGCTCATCCGCACGCTTTGCCTGCGCCGAGATTCAGGCGCTGGCGCGCTCCACGCCCACTAAAAACATCAAGCCCATGCATTTGCCGCTCCACCACCGCACGCCGAAATCCGCCACGAAATCCCGCTGCGTCCCGCTTGCTGCCACGCTCGCCGCTGCGTTGTGCCTCGCATGGCCGCTTGCGCAAACGGCCTATGCCGCCGACTCACAGGCCGACGCCGCAGCCTCCGCCAGCGCGCCCGCCACTGCGCAGGAATTACAAAAGCCCGTGCAATCGGCAAAACCGGTTCGTTCGCCAGCGCAGCACGCCGCCGCCAAAGAGAGCCAGCCCGCCACGCCCGCCGATCTCTACGGCCGCCTCTATCACGACGTTCAGCTCGCGCAGATCTTCCCCGACAGCAAGACGTTCGCCGACATGGTTCCGAACGAGCGCCCCGGCCAGATCAGGGCAGCCTATGAGCGCTGGCGCCAGCAGCACGCGGCGGACCACGACGATGCCGCGCGCAAGGCCGCGCTCACGCAGTTCGTGAACCAGTACTTCACGGCCCCGGCGCAAACCGAAGACCACTACGTTTCTGATCCGAACCAGGACGTGGTCGGCCACATCGACACGCTCTGGAACGTGCTCAGCCGCCGCCCCGACGCGAAGCCCAATCCGTATTCGTCGTTGCTGCCGCTGCCGTATGCGTACGTCGTGCCGGGTGGGCGCTTCAACGAGATCTACTACTGGGATTCGTACTTCATCATGCTTGGCCTCGAGGCGAGCGGCCGCCACGAACTCGCGCTCGACGAGCTGAACAACTTCGCCGCGCTGATCGACCGCTACGGCCACATCGCCAACGGCAATCGCACGTACTACCTGAGCCGTTCGCAGCCGCCGTTTTTCGCGCAGATGGTGAGCCTCGTCGCCGAGAAAGACGGCGACGCCGTGTACCTCCACTACCTGCCGCAACTGCGCAAGGAATATGACTACTGGATGGCCGGCGAACAAACGCTCAAGCCCGGCCACGCCGCGCGCCATCTCGTGCGCCTGCCCGACGGCACCCTGCTCAACCGCTACTGGGACGCTCGCAACCGGCCGCGCGACGAGTCGTATCGCGAGGACATCCTCACCGCGCGGGCCACGCCGCAACGCGACGCCTCGGACCTCTGGCGCAACCTGCGCGCGGGCGCGGAAACGGGCTGGGATTACAGCTCGCGCTGGCTCGCCGACGGCCGCACGCTCTCGACCATCGACGTGACCTCGCTCGCGCCCGTGGACCTCAATTCGCTGATGGTGATCCTCGAGCGCACGCTCGCGAAGGCGTACGGCCTGAAGGGCGACGCGCGCGAGGCCGCGCTGATGTCGAAGCGCGCGCAACAACGCGCCGACGCCATCGACCGCGTGCTCTGGGACCCGCAATTGCATGCCTATAGCGACTACGACTTCGCGCACCACGCGCTCACGCACCGGCTCACGGCGGCGACCGTCTATCCACTCTACGCGGGGGTCGCGACGAAAGCCCAGGCGCAGGACGTGGCCGCTGCCGTTCGTGCGGGCCTCTTGCGCCCCGGCGGCCTCGCCACCACCCAGGTCGCGACCGGCCAGCAATGGGACGAGCCGAACGGCTGGGCGCCGCTGCAATATCTGGCGGTCATGGGGCTGCGCCGCTACGGCGAGCAGGACCTCGCGCAGGAGATCGCCACGCGCTGGATCGCGACGAATCTCGCCTACTACGCGCGCACGCACAAGCTCGTCGAGAAGTACGACGTGAGCGCGTCGGCCACGAAGGCGTCGGCGGCGGGCGGCGGCGAATATCCGCTGCAGGACGGCTTTGGGTGGACCAACGGCGTGCTGCGCGTGCTGCTGCAGATGTATCCGCAGACTGGGGCCGCGCCTGGCGCTGCGGCGTCCGGCGCGGCTGCGGCCAGCGCGCCCTGAGGCGACGTCCGCGCGAGCGTCGCGGCGCATGCCGTGGGCGCGCGGCGTACACTTTTTGCACCACCGCAACCTAATCGTCGTGTTGCTTCAGGAGCCACCCATGCGCAGCGAATCGGCCTTTTTGTTCGACCTCGACGGCACGCTCGTCGACAGCGTCTACCAGCACGTGCTCGCATGGAAAGAAGCGCTCGATGCCGACGGCATCGAGCTTTCGGTGTGGCGCATTCACCGGCGCATCGGCATGAGCGGCGGGCTCTTCATGAACCAGTTGCTACGCGAGACGCACGAGGCGATTTCGCCCGAACGCATCGCGCGCCTGCAAAAACTACACGCCGACGCCTACCGGCGCCACGCCGACCAGGTGCGTCCGCTGCCCGGCGCACGCGCGCTGCTAGACGCGCTGAGCGCCGCGCAGGTGCCCTGGGCGATTGCCACGAGCGGACGGATCGCCACGGCTTCCGTGAACCTGCAGGCGCTCGGCGTGGACCCGGCCGTGACGACCGTGGTCACGCGCGACGAGGTACGCCACGCCAAGCCCGACCCGGATCTTTTCGTCGCGGCGGCGCTGCGGCTGAACGTGCCGATCGAGCGCTGCCTCGTGGTGGGCGACAGCGTCTGGGACATGCTCGCGGCCCAACGCTGCCGCGCGCTCGGCATCGGCCTGCAGTCGGGGGGCTACGGCACCGAGGAACTGCAACGCGCGGGCGCACTGCGCGTGTACGAAGATCCCGCCGACCTGCTCGACCATCTCGATGAAGTCTGCGCCCGCGATTGAGCGCTGACTATGCAGCTGACTGCGCAGCTGATTGAGCGGCTGATGGAGCGCCCGACTGAGCTGATCGCGCGCCGCCACACCGGACGCGGCGCGAAATTTGCGCCCCCCCTCTCAGTGCAGTGCAGCATCGCCGCTGGGCCGCCACGCCTCTAGCGCACGTGATGTACTGCATGTCGCGCGCCATCGGCGTATGCTGACATAGGTCAATTTGACAACTCACCGGCCGGCTCCCGCCGCCTGCTGCGATGAACGACTCCGCCCATGCCCCCGGAACTCCCAGCGCGCCGCGCGTGACGGTGGTCGTCCTCACGCGCAACCACGTGCGTCAAACCATCGATACCGTCGCGCGCCTCACCGCCCTGCCCGAGCAACCCGACGTCATCGTGGCCGACAACGGCTCCACCGACTCCACCGTCTCCCTGCTGGCATCGCTCTTTCCGCAGGTGCGCATCGTCCAGTCGCTGGGCGACCATGGCATGGCCGGTTTCAATCGCGCCGTGCTGCTCGCGCGCACCGATTACGTCGCGTGCTGCGACGACAGCACCTGGTTCGCACCCGGCGCGCTCGCGCGCGCGGCGCAACTGTTCGACGCGCACGCGCAAGTCGCCGTGCTCAATGCGCGCGTGGTGGGCGGCGACGAGCGCGAAATTCACCCCGCCTGCCTGATGCTTGCCGCCACGTCGCCGGGCGCGGAGAGCGAGGCCGGGCCGGCGCTCGCGAACTTCATGGCCGGCGCATGCGTGTTCCGCGCGGCCGTGTTCCGCTCGCTCGGCGGCTACGAGGAGCGGCTCTCGCACGGCGGCGCCGAGGAGCTTGCGGCGCTCGACATGCTCTCGGCCGGGCATCAGATCGTCTATTGCGAACAGGCGCTCGCACATCGCGAACCGCTTTACCGCTGGTTCACGCGCGCGCAGCAATGCGCGCTCGCACGCAACACGGCGTGGGTGGCGTGGATGCGCCTGCCCGCGCGCGACGCGATCGCGGCCACCGGCCGCGCGCTCGCCGTGTTCGCGCGCCAGCGCTCGCTCGGGCCCGCGGGCGTGGCGCTGCTGCGCGGCGCGTTCTGGACCTTGCGGGCGCGCCGCGTGGTGCCGCCGCACGTCGTGCTGCTCACCCGCCAGGTGCGCCGCGCGGAACGCCACGTGCGCGCAGGCATTCCGGCAATGGCCGAAAAGTACGACCGCTCGGGGCAGCGCGCGTGGTAAGCTGCGGCGCCCGCTGCGCGCGGGCCGTCCGTGCAAGAGGCCAGAGCCTGTCAAACTTCTGAACAGGCCCCATGACAGACCCGAGGACCATGACGACGCCCGACCCCGGCATCGCCCCGCACAACGCCGCCGCCGAAAGCCACCACGAACGTCGCTTCGAAGCGCTCGTGGAGCCGATCGAGGACTACGCGATCTTCCTGCTCGACACGCACGGCTACATCGCGAGCTGGAATCGCGGCGCAGCGCGCATCAAGGGCTATGAAGCGCACGAGATCATTGGCCAGCATTTCTCCCGTTTTTACACGGACGAAGCCAACGCGCGGCGGTGGCCCGATCACGAGCTGGAACAGGCTGCCCTGCACGGCCGCTTCAACGACGAAGGCTGGCGCGTGCGCAAGGACGGCACGATGTTCTGGGCCAATGTCGTCATCACCGCGCTGCGCGAGCGCGACGGCACGCTCTCGGGCTTCGCCAAGGTCACGCGCGACCTCACCGCCGAGCGCCGCCAGGTCGAGGCGCTACGCCTTTCCGAGGAGCGCTTTCGCCTGCTCGTGGAAAGCGTGACCGACTACGCGATCTTCATGCTCGACCCGCAGGGCAACGTGGTGAGCTGGAATACCGGTGCGACCAACCTCAAGGGTTACCGTCCGGCCGAGATCGTCGGCCAGCACTTTGCGGTCTTCTATCCGCCCGAAGAGGTCGCCGCCGGACTGCCCGAGCGCGAGCTGCGCCGCGCGAAGGACTTTGGCCGGGTCGCGACCGAAGGCTGGCGCGTGCGCAAGGACGGCTCGATGTTCTGGGCCAACGTCACGCTCACCGCGGTGCACGACGGCCAGGGCCGGCTCACCGGCTTCGCGAAGGTCACGCGCGACATGACCGAAAGCCGCCGCACCGACGAACTGGAGCATTCGAGCGAGCAGATGAAGCAGTTCCTCGCCATGCTCGCGCACGAACTGCGCAATCCGCTCGCGCCGGTGCGCAACGCGGTGGCCACGATGCGCCTCTCGCCTGCGCCGAGCCCCGAGATCGAGCGCGCGCGCGAAATGATCGACCGCCAGATCGTGCACCTCACGCGGCTCGTGGACGACCTGCTCGACGTGGGGCGTATCACGTCGGGCAAGATCGAGTTGCGCGAGGCGCCGCTCGACCTGTGCGAAGTGGTCGCGCACGCCATCGACGCGGCGCAGCCCTTCACCGCGGCACGCGGCCAGCACGTTGAAGTGCAGATGCCCGACGCCACGCTCACCATGACGGGCGACCACACGCGGCTCGTGCAGGTGCTGCAGAACCTGCTGCACAACGCCTCGAAGTTCTCGCCCGACGGCAGCCGCATCGTCGTGGATGTGCGTGCCGCCTCGCGCGCCGTGCAGATCCAGGTGCGCGACGAAGGCCGCGGGCTGCGCCCCGGCACCTACGAGTCGATCTTCGGCCTCTTCAGCCAGGACCGATCGCTGCCGGGGCCCGCGGAGAACGGGCTCGGCATCGGCCTCATGCTGTGCCGCTCGCTCGTCGAACTGCATGGCGGCACCATCTCCGCGCGAAGCGACGGGCCTGGCAAAGGCAGCACGTTCACGATCCGTCTGCCATTCGCGCGCGAGACCGTGTACGCCGTGCCACCGCCACCGCTTGTGCTGGACGCAGCCGAGCTTGCCGCGCTCGCCGAGGCCGGCGTGCCGCCGCTGCGCGTGCTCGTGGTCGACGACAACCGCGACTCGGCCGACAGCCTCGCCATGCTGCTCGAACTCAAAGGTCACGACGTGCGCGTGGCCTACAGCGCCGCACACGCTCGCGAGGAAGTGGACGGCTTCACGCCCGACGCCGCGCTCATCGACATCGCCATGCCCGAGATCGACGGCTATGCGACGCTGCGCGCCCTGCGCGCGTTGCCTGGGCTCAAGGACACGCTGTTCGCCGCGATGACGGGTTTCGGCCAGGGCGCCGACATTGAACTCACGCGCGAAGCGGGCTTCGAGATGCATCTCGTGAAGCCCGTGGACGTCGCGCTTTTCGACGAGGTGCTCGCGCTCGCGGCGGCAAGGCAAAGACGCCGCAGCGCGTGACGCCGGCTTGAGTCAAGGCGCAACCGGCGCGAACGGCCGGTATTCGACGTTGGCCCCGCGCACGACGATGGCCGTCGATTCCGGCACTTCGGCCCACACCTCGGGCCTGTCGCCAAGCGGCTCGGAAACGAGCAGATACGCGTCGTCGCCTGCCGCCGCGATGCGCGGGTCGTCGGGATACAGTTCGCGCAGATGCCGGAACGCCGTGGTGTGATAAAGCGAGCGTGAATTGCGCTCGCTCGAATAGCGCGCGGCGACGATCTGCTCGCCGTCGCATGCGCAAACGGTCATATTGAGCGCCGGTTCGACGCCATGCTTTTTTGCGACCTCCTCGACAAAACCCGCCATGCGTTCCAGCGCGAGAACGGGATCGATTTCGAGGCCGAACGTCATCGCGAGATAGAACATCGTTTCCGAATCCGTCGACCCTTCGAGCGCATTGAAGCGCCCCGGATCGATTGCGACCAGCAGATCGCGCCGCATCAGCGGGTAGCTGCGAATGAGGCCGTTGTGCGCGAAGATCCAGCGCCGGTGGCGAAACGGATGGCAGTTCGTTTCCTGCACGGGCGTATGCGTGGCCGCGCGAATATGCGCGATGAACATGGGCGCACGCACCGCTCGCGCCAGTTCGCGCAGGTTGCGGTCGTTCCACGCCGGATGCACGCTGCGGTAGCGATAGGGAATGTCGTGCGGGTCCTGAAACCAGCCGAGCCCGAAGCCGTCGCCGTTCGTTGTCGTCGCGCCCTGCGT
This sequence comes from Paraburkholderia sp. JHI869, assembly GCF_038900775.1. Lineage (NCBI taxonomy): Bacteria > Pseudomonadati > Pseudomonadota > Betaproteobacteria > Burkholderiales > Burkholderiaceae > Paraburkholderia > Paraburkholderia sp. JHI869. The sequence continues at coordinate 134,936 of NZ_JAYMSC010000010.1, read as the reverse complement.
GGAATGCAGGCTTTGATCGATCAGCGAGTGGCGTGCGTGAAACAGCACGGTTTCGAGCTGGACGGGGTTCCCGGAATAAGCGAGCCAGCGGCACATGATGGTCTCCTTCGCGTGAGGACGCTTGTGTACGCCGGCCCGTTCGAAAGCGCCGCTACTTCGCGGCGCGCAGGTCGGCGATCGGCGTGAGAAAGCCGGTCAGGCCAGTCAGTATGATCTGCACCCCGATGCACAGGAGCAGAAACGACGACACGCGCATGGCCACGCGCGTGCCCTCCACACCCAGGTACTGCGAAAGCCGCGCAGAACGGCTGTACACGTAATAGATCACGAGCATGACGAGCGTGGAGATCACGAGAGACGCGACACTCGAGAGCAGCCATGCCGAAAGCTTGTGCGTGCGGTTGGCGTTCAGCGCAATGGCCGTGGCGATGGAGCCGGGGCCGGTGGTGAGCGGAATGGTCAGCGGAAAAAAGGCCTTGCCCGCAGCCGAACTCGCGCTCATCGGCTTGACTGGATGATCAACCGAGGGCGGCTCCGGCTCGGGCGCGTTGAGCATTTGCCAGCCGGCCACGGCCACCGCGAGGCCGCCGCCAATACGCAGCGCTTCCATGGAAATACCGAAGAAATGCAGGATGGGCGTGCCGACGAAAAATGCTGCGACCAGCACGAAGAACGCGTTGATCGCCACGCGTTTGGCGAGCAGGCGCCGCTCTTCGCCGGTAAGCGTTGCGGTGCGATCGAGAAAAACAAAAGCGCCGCTCAGGGGATTGATGATGCTGATGAGTCCGGTGAAACCGAACAGGATGTCTGAAATCAGGCTCTCGATCATGGAGTCGATCCGTTAAGGGCATGCGCAAATAGCGCGCCGGGCTGCGAGAAGTGTAGCCGGATCGGCGTTTAGCGTGCCTGATCGATGTCGCCCGATGCCCCGAAAAATGGCGCGTTGCACCAATATTTACGGCAGGCACTTCAGTATTTTTGGCAGCTTTACGGGGCGCGTTCACAAGCATAGAGTGGGTTGCCTCGCACCCCGACGCGACGTTTCTTTTCTTCTCATATAAAAGAGGAGTTGCCATGTCACTGCGGTTGCTCGCTGCCTTGCCCTTTATCGGCATCCTGTTAGGGGTGCCGTTCGTCAATCGCACCGAGCCGCTCGTGCTCGGCATGCCGCTCGTGCTGGCGTGGATCGTCATGTGGGTCGTGCTGGCCGCGGCGATCATGGGGATCGTGTACCAGCTCGATCCGGTCAACCGGCTTTCGGACGACGGTGACGCGGAGGTGCGGCCATGAGCGCCCTCATCATCATCGCGGCGATGACGCTCGTCGCGCTCTACCTCGGCACCCGCGCCCGCCACGGGCACGACATGGATCTCGAGCAGTGGGCGGTGGGCGGCCGCAGTTTCGGCACCGCGTTCGTGTTCCTGCTGATGGCGGGCGAGATCTACACGACCTTCACGTTCCTTGGCGGCAGCGGCTTTGCTTATGGCAAGGGCGCGCCCGTCTACTACATTCTGGCTTACGGCACGCTTGCGTACATCCTTTCGTACTGGATGCTGCCGCCGGTATGGCGCTTTGCCAAACAGCACCGGCTGGTCTCGCAGCCGCACTTCTTCGCGCGCAAGTATCAGAGCCCCGCGCTCGGCGTGCTGGTCGCGTGCGTGGGCGTGCTCGCGCTCGTGCCGTATCTCGTGCTGCAACTCAAGGGCCTCGGCATCATCGTGACGACGGCTTCGTATGGCGCGATCTCCTCCACGGCGGCGATCTGGATCGGCGCGGCCGTGGTCACGTGCTACGTGATCGTCTCGGGCGTGCGCGGCTGCGCGTGGAATTCGGTCGTGAAGGACACGATGATTCTCGCCATCGCCGTGTTCCTCGGCGTCTACCTGCCGATTCACCATTACGGCAGCCTGAGCGAGATGTTCCGCGCCATCGACGCAGCCAAGCCCGGCTTCCTCACCTTCCCGGCGCGCGGCCAGAGCGTGACGTGGTTCCAGTCCACCGTGCTGCTCACGGCGCTGGGCTTCTTCATGTGGCCGCACACGTTCATGTCGGTCTACACCGCGAAAAACGAGCGCATCTTCCGCCGCAACGCGATGATCCTGCCGCTCTATCAGCTCATCCTGCTATTCGTGTTCTTCTGCGGCTTCGCGGCCGTGCTCAAGGTGCCGGGCCTCAAGGGCGGCGACATCGACCTCTCGCTCTTCCGTCTCGCGCTGCAAACGTTCGATCCGTGGTTCGTGGGCGTGATCGGCGCGGCGGGCGTGCTCACCGCGCTCGTGCCGGGCTCGATGATTCTCACCACGGCTTCGACGCTGCTCGCCAACGACGTCTATCGCGGCGGTCTCGTGAAGAACGCAGAAGACGCGCAAGTCGCGAAGCTCGCACGCTTCTTCGTGCCGGTCATCGCGCTCGTGGCGGTCGGCTTCACGCTCAACGGCGGCGACACCATCGTCGCGCTGCTGCTGATGGGCTACAACTTCGTCACGCAACTGTTCCCGGCGTTGATCTGCAGCCTCTCCGCGCGCAATCGCGTGACGAAGCAAGGTGCGTTCTGCGGCATCGTGGCGGGCGTGCTTGTGGTGATCGTCACCACGCTCACGCATGTGAGCGTGGCCCAGCTGATTCCGTTCGCGCCGGACGCACTCAAGGACGTCAACATCGGCTTCCTGGCGCTGTTCGTGAACGTGATCGTGCTAGCCGTGGTGAGCACGGTGACGCAGCCGCGCACGCATGTGGATCATGAGCATGCGCGGGCGCATTGAATTGGCTTGACGCCGTAACTTCTGCAGTAACTATGCGGCCCAATCGGCGTCATCCGATTGGGCCGTTTTCTATTTATGCCGCCTTGCGCGCTTCGGCTATGCGCTGCGGCGCCTCGGGCCGCGCATAGAGGCGTTCGAGGTACGCCTGCAAACGCGGGAAGCCGTCGAGCAGTTGCACTTCGTTGGCCCAATCCATCAGATACACCGTCACGCAGTCGGCGACCGAAAGCTTGTTGCCGACGATGAACTCGCGCCCTTCGAGATGCTTGTCGAGCACAGCAGCCATGTTTTTGAAATCTTCCCGCGCGAGTTCGATATCGGCGGGACTGCGCTTTTCTGGCGGATACAGGAACGAGTGCCGCGTGATTCTCCAGAGCGGCTGTTCCAGTTCGGTGACCGCGAAAAGCGTCCAGCGATACGCCTGCGCCCGCTCGTCGAGATCCTTGGGCAACAGCCCCTTCTCCGGATACTTATCCGCGAGATACAGCACGATCGCAGCCGATTCGGGAATCACGCGCTCGCCGTCGATCAGCACGGGAACCTTGCCCGCGGGATTGATGCGTAGGTATTCGGGCCGCCTGTGCTCGCCTTCGAGCAGATTGACCGAGATGAATTCGAAATCGGCGTCGACTTCCTTGAGACCCCATAGCGCGCGTTGCGAACGCGTGCCGGCAAAACCGTAGAGTTTCATGACGCGCCTCCGTTCAGGCACCGGGAATCGGCAGAACGGGCATGACTTCGACGCCCTCGCCCGGGAAAATCGTGAAATGCGGGTGCCCTTCGAACAGCTTCGCCGCCTCTTCGTGCGATGCGGCGCGCAGAACGGTAAAGCCGGTTAGCGCGTTGGACGTATCGGCGATGCCATGCTCGCCAATGGATTTGGTCTTGCCGAGCGGGCCGCCCATTTCGACGATCGATGCCTTGTGCTTTTCAACCCACGCATGCCAGGCCGCAATGCCCTCTTTTTCCTTTGCATGTCGCTCTGCTTCGGAAAGCGCCGCCCAACCTTTCATGCGCGCGTTGTCTTTGGTGCCGAGAAAAACAGCGAGAAACAGTTTCTGATCGCTCATGTGTCCTCCAACTGCTGGTCTGACTACGGGTCTGAAAACGGGGGCGAAGGCGTGTCGCCCATCCGCGCCTTGACAGCATAGGTTGATATCAACATAATTGCAACATGGCACGCGCAAAGAAACTTCCCTTCGAAACCACGCTATTGGTGCGCGATTGCTGCCTGTGTCTGCACATGCAGCGGGCGGCCCGGAATCTCGCGCGCATTTTCGACGAGGTGCTGCGTCCGCTCGATCTCACGAACGGCCAGTTTTCGCTGCTGATGTCGCTGAACCGGCCGCATCCGCCCGGCATGAAAGATGTGGCGTCGCTGCTGGCCATGGACCGCACCACGCTCACGGCTGCGCTCAAGCCGCTTGAGCGGCGCGGCCTCGTGGTCATCGAGCAGGACCCGGAAGACAAACGCAGCCGCTTGCTGAGCCTCACCGACGAGGGGCATCAATTGCTCAACGCGGCGTTTCCGATCTGGCAGCAAACGCACGAGGAAATCGAGCAGGAGTTCGCCAAAGGCGAAGTCGATAAATTGCGCGAGCACTTGCGGGCGCTTTCGTAGCCCTACCGCTTCGCCGCCCCATACAGCGTCGAATCCGCAAACCCCTGGGCCGCTAGCACGCGCCCCACCAGAATCAGCGCGGTGCGTTCGATATCCGTGGCTTGCACTTTTTCAGCGATATCCGCGAGCGTGCCCGTCACGCGTTCCTCGTCGGGCCAACTCGCGCGATAGATCACCGCCACAGGGCAATCCTCGCCATAGTGCGGGCGCAACTCGTCGACGATGCGTGCGATATGGCGCACGCCCAGGTGGATCGCGAGCGTCGCCTTGTGCCGCGCGAGGTCGCCTAGCTGCTCGCCTTCGGGCATCGACGTTTTCGTGGCGTAGCGCGTGAGGATGAGCGTTTGCGAAATGCCGGGCAGCGTGAGTTCGCTGCCGAGCGCCGCCGCGCATGCGGCGGTCGCGGTCACGCCGGGCACAACTTCATAAGGAATGCCGAGCATACGCAGCCGCCGGATCTGCTCGCCGATTGCGCCATAGAGCGACGGGTCGCCCGAATGCACGCGCGCCACATCGAAGCCCTGGGCGTGTGCGTTTTCGAGCAAGGCGATGATTTCGTCGAGCGTGAGCGGCGCGGTATCCACTACCTTGTGCGCACGATGGCCTTCGAGCACAGCGGGCGGCACGAGCGAGCCCGCATAGAGAATGACGGGGCAACTGCGCACGAGGCGCTGGCCCTTCACGGTGATCAGCTCAGGATCGCCCGGACCCGCGCCAATGAAGAAAACTGTCATGCGTGGAAACTCCGCTTAATGTAGTCGTCGAGCGCGCCGATTGCCTCTTGCGCTGACGTGAATTCGCGTTGCGCATCGGGCAGCGGCGGCCGCTGCATCATCACCACGGGCAGGCCCATTTCGCGCGCGACAGCGAGCTTCGCTTCGGTCGCCGCGCCGCCGCTGTTCTTGCTGACCACGACATCGATATGCGCTTCGTTGAAGAGCGTGCGCTCGCCTTCGGCCGTGAACGGCCCGCGCGCGTCGATGATGCGAGCGCGGGCGTGGCCGGGATGCGCTTCGAGGCAGCGGATCGTCCAGTGCTGCTGCGGCGGCACTTCGTCCAGATGCGCGAGCGGTTCGCGTCCGAGCGTGAAAAGCGGGCGCGCGAACGGCGCAAGCGCTTCGACAACACCGGCCCAGCCGCTCACCATGCGCCAGTCGTCGCCGGGCTGCGGCTGCCACGGCGCGCGCCGCAGCGCCCAGTACGGCACCTGTGCCGCAACGCAGGCGCGCGCCGCATTCGCGCTGATCTGCGCGGCGTACGGATGCGTGGCGTCGAAAACCAGCGCGATGTTTTCGTCGGCGAGAAAGCGGGCGAGCCCTTCTGCCCCGCCGAAGCCGCCCACACGCACCGCGCACGTGAGATCCGCTGGCACGCGGCCAAGGCCCGCAAGCGAGTACACATGCTGCGCGCCGAGCGTACGCGCGATCGCCAGCGCGTCGCCGGTGCCGCCCAAGAGCAGGATGCGCGCCGTCATGGCTTGACGGCCTCGTAGAGCGTGACAGGCAAGGTCTGACGCCAGGTATCGAAGCCGCCCAGCGGGTGCGCCTCGCCGATGCCGATGCGCGTGAGCGTACCGCCATGCTGCGCGCGCCACGCCACGAGTGTCGCTTCGCTCTGCAATGTCACCGCATTCGCGACGAGCCGCCCACCGCTGGCGAGCGCATCCCAGCATGCTGCGAGCACGCCGGGCGCGGTCACCCCGCCGCCGATGAATACGGCATCTGGCGTGGCGAGCCCTGCGAGCGCCTCAGGCGCGCGGCCCGCCACGAGCTGCAATCCCGGCACGCCCAGCGCCGCGCGATTGTGCTCGATGAAGCGTTGACGTTCGGCGTGCGCTTCGATCGCGATCGCGCGGCAAGCCGCGTGCGAACGCATCCACTCGATGCCGATCGAGCCGCTGCCAGCGCCCACATCCCAAAGCAGCGCGCCCGGTGTGGGCGCGAGGCGCGCGAGCGTAAGCGCGCGCACGTCGCGCTTCGTGAGTTGGCCGTCGTGACGGTAGGCGTCGTCGGGAAGGCCGGGCGTGAGCGTCCAGCCGCGCGCGGGCGTTTGCGTCGTACGATCGCTTTCGCATTCGAAAGCGACGAGATTGAGCGCCGCGGTTTCGTCGACGTGCCACGCATCGGCGCGGCCCTCTATGCGGCGCTCAGCCGGGCCGCCCAGATGTTCGAACACCGCAAGACGCGTGGCGCCGAAGCCCGCTTCGGTAAGCAACGCGGCGAGCGCTGCGGGCGTGCGCCCATCCGCGCTCAATGCGAGCACACGCGAGCGCGCGTAGAGATGGCGGCGCAGCCCATCGAGCGGACGGCCGACGAGCGAGACCATCGCCGTATCCTGCAACGCCCACCCCATGCGCGCCGCCGCGAGCGAGAGCGACGACGGCGCGGGCAGCACGCGCATTTCACCGGGCGCCACACGGCGCGCGAGCGTCGCGCCCACGCCGAACAGCATGGGGTCGCCGCTTGCCAGTACGCATACGGGCGCATTCGCCTCGCGCTGCGCGAGCAGCGCCTCGACACTGAACGGCTGCGGCCAAACTTCGCGCCGCGCACGCACGCGCGAGGGCAGCATCGCGAGATGGCGCGCGCCGCCCGTCACGATGGCCGCGTCGAACAGCGCACGCCGCGCGTCGCGCCCAAGCCCCGCGTAGCCGTCGTCGCCTATGCCCACCACCGTCAGCCATGCCTGCGTGCCCTGCATTCGTTCTCCCGTTGCCTCTTTTGTTGCCGGTTTTCCTGCGCCGCCGCGCGCCCGCGACCGGCTTGGCGGGCGGAGCGCGCGTGAAAACGGGCATAATACCGTGTCCGCCGGCGCCTTTAAGGCATTGAAGGGAACACAGCAAGCTGTGGCCGCCCCCGCGACTGTAAGCAGCGAGACCGCATCCATCCGAGCCACTGGTTTTACCGGGAAGGCCGATGCGGCCCACGACCTGCGAGCCAGGAGACCTGCCGGCCGAACGTACGTGCGAACCCATATCGGGCGGGGTGTACCGATACCGCTGCCGCTTCCCGCCTGATGTGCGGGCAGCGCGCCGCTCCCGCGCGATGCTTACCCGGTATTCCCTTGAAACACGAAACGAAGCCCGTCTCGCCCGCTGCTGCATTGGCCGTGCTCCGCCCCTCGGCGTGCCCGGGGCTCGTACGCGTGGTCGCGGCGCGCGACGGCGGCCTGTGCCGCATCCGCCTGCCCGGCGGCGTGCTGAGCGCCGCGCGTGCGCGCGCCCTCGCCGAGGCAGCGTCCTCGCATGCGAACGGCGTGCTCGAACTGACCAATCGCGCGAACGTGCAGATTCGCGGCGTGCGCGCGGGCGAAGAAGCGGCGTTGAGCGCCGCGCTGATCGGCGCGGGCCTCGGCCCGGCGGGCATCGACGCCGCAAGCCCGATCGAGCACGCGTGCGCCGCCGACGAATTGCGCAACGCGATGCTGAGCCCGCTTGCGGGCCTCGACCCTGACGCGTTGTGCGACACGACGGTACTCGCCGCCGCGCTCATCGACATGATGCAGCGCGAGCCGCGCTTCGCCGCGCTCTCGCCCAAGTTCGCGCTGCAACTGGACGGCGGCGAGCGCATGGCGATGCTCGAGCATCCGCACGACATCTGGCTCGCCGCGCTGCCGCACGGCGCGACGGTGCGCTTCGCGGTGGGCTTGGCCGGATGCCCCAAGGGGCGGCCAATCGGCATGCTCGCTGCCGAGGACATTGGCGCATCGATGCGCGCGCTGCTGCATGCGTTCCTCGATCTCGCGACGAAGGGCGAAACGCGCATGCGCGACGTGCTAGCCACACACTCGCTCGATGCCCTGCTGCAACGCGCACGACAGCATGGCGAATTTGCGCTGCTGCGTGACGACGCCGCACTGCTCGCGTGGCATCGCGCAGCGAGCCCCGCCGACTTGCGCCTCGGCGCGCACGCGCTGCACGCCGACGGCAGCGGCTATGTGGGCGCGCAGCCCGCACTCGGCCGCATCGACGCGCCAACGCTGCGCGCGCTCGCCGCGCTCGCGCAAGACTCGGGCGATGCGACATTGCGCGTGACGCCATGGCAAGGCGTGCTCCTGCCCAACGTGGCCGCGCACGCCATGCCCGCCGCGCTCGAGCGCCTGCGTGCGCTCGGCCTCGTCGTCTCGCGTGCGGACCCGCTCGCACGCCTCATCGCATGCACGGGATCGACAGGCTGCGCAAAAAGCCGCGCGGACACGAAAGCCGACGCACAGCGCCTCGCCGCCCTGCTGCCGCCCGACGTCGAAGCCCACCTCACAGGCTGCGAGCGCTCCTGTGCGGCCGCGCACTGCGCGCCGTTCACGTTGCTCGCCAGCACCCCCGACCACTACGACCTGTACCAGCGCGACGACACACAAAGCGGCTGCGGCCAGCGCTTTGGCCAGCTCATCGCGCGCAACCTGACGATCGAAGCCGCTGCGCTCGCACTCGCGCAGCCGCCCCGGAGTACCCAAGATGTCTGATTACATTCGCGACGGCCAGGCGATCTATCGCGAGTCGTTCGCGACGATCCGCGCCGAAGCCGACCTCGCGCGCATTCCCGCCGACCTCGAGAAACTCGCCGTGCGCGTGATCCACGCATGCGGCATGGTGGACGTGGCCGACGACCTCGCGTTTTCCGCAGGCGCTGGCACGGCGGGCCGCAACGCGCTCGCGGGCGGCGCGCCGATTCTCTGCGACGCGAAAATGGTCGCGTATGGCGTGACGCGGGCGCGCCTCCCCGCGAACAACGCCGTGATCTGCACGCTCGACGATCCCGCCGTGCCCACGCTCGCACGCGAGCTTGGCAACACGCGCTCGGCGGCCGCGCTCGAACTGTGGCGGCCGCATCTTGCAGGCAGCGTCGTTGCGATCGGCAACGCGCCCACCGCGCTCTTTCATCTGCTCGACATGATCGCCGCCGGCGCGCCGCGCCCCGCGCTCATCCTGGGCTTTCCCGTCGGCTTTATCGGCGCGGCCGAGTCCAAGGCGCAACTCGCTGCCGTTAATCACGGCGTGCCCTTCGTCGTCGTGCATGGCCGCCGCGGCGGCAGCGCGATGGCCGCCGCCGCCGTCAACGCACTCGCTTCGGAGACCGAATAAATGATCCGCAAAGGACGTCTGCACGGCATTGGCGTCGGCCCCGGCGACCCCGAACTGCTCACGCTCAAAGCCGTGCGCCTGCTCAAGGCCGCGCCCGTGGTCGCGTATTTCGTCGCGAAGGGCAAGAAGGGCAATGCGTTCGGCATTGTCGAAGGGCATCTCGAAGCGGAGCAGGAACGCCTGCCACTCGTGTACCCCGTGACGACCGAAGCGCTCGAACCGCCGCTCTCGTACGAAGCGATCATCGCCGACTTCTACGACGGCGCGGCGGAAATGGTCTCGCGCCATCTCGACGCCGGACGCGACGTGGCCGTGATCTGCGAAGGCGATCCGTTCTTCTACGGCTCGTACATGTATCTGCACGACCGGCTCGCCGCTCGCTACGAAGCGCAAGTCGTGCCGGGCGTGTGCTCGATGCTGGGCGGCGCGGCGGTGCTGGGTGTCCCGCTCGTCTACCGCAACCAGAGCCTCGCGGTGCTCTCGGGCGTGCTGCCCGAAGACGAACTGCGCCGGCGCCTGGCCGATGCGGACGCCGCCGTCATCATGAAACTGGGCCGCAACTTCGACAAGGTGCGCCGCGTGCTGGGCGAACTGGGACTCGCACATCGTGCGCTGTACGTTGAGCGCGCAACGATGGCGAACCAGCGCATCGTCCCGCTCGACGACGTCGATCCGATGGCATCGCCCTATTTCTCGCTGCTCGTGGTGCCGGGGGTGAAATGGCAGTCGTGACGCCGCCCGCCATCGTCGTACTCGGGCCCGGCGCGCTCGCCACCGCGCGGCGCGTGCAGGCGCTTTACGCAGGCGCGCAAATCCATGCGCTGCAAGGCCGCGTGGAAGGCGATGTCGCGTTCAGCGAGCTTGGCGCGCATTTGCGCGAATGCTATATGCGCGGCATGCCCATCGTCGCGCTGTGCGCGGCGGGCATCGTGATCCGCTGCCTCGCGCCGCTGCTCGCCAACAAAGGCGCGGAGCCGCCGGTGCTTGCTCTGGCCGAAGATGGCAGCGCCGTCGTGCCGCTGCTCGGCGGCCTGACCGGCGTGAACGTCATGGCGCGCGAAATTGGCGCGGCGCTCGCGGTTGCGCCCGCCATCACCACGAGCGGCGAATTGCGCTTCGGCACGTGCCTGCTCAATCCGCCCGCGGGCTATGCGCTCGCGAGCGTCGCACAAGGCAAGCGCTTCGTCTCCGATCTGCTTGCGGGCGCAACGACGCGCGTGGACGGCCAGGCACCGTGGCTCGAGAACGTCGAACTGCCGCGCGATGCAGCGGCGCGTCATGCCATCCGCGTGAGCGCGCAAGCCTGGAACGGCAGCCTCGACGACCTCGTGATTCATCCGCGCAGCATCGTCGCGGCCGTGGGCGCGCCGCAGGAAGCCCTCGCCGATAGCGTGCGCCGCGCACTCGATGCGCACGGCCTCGCGCCGCTCGCGCTCGCAGCGCTCGTCGCCCCTTCTACACACATGCGCGATGCGTCGCTCGTGCAGGCGGCAGCGGAACTCGGCGTGCCGCTACGCTTCGTCGATAGCGCGGAGAACGCGCCACAAGCCACACTCGCCGCGCTCGACTTGGACAAGGACATCGAGCGCTACGCGCCGAACGCAGACGGCATCGCCCTTGCCTGCGCCGCCGCGCCGCTCGACCCGCTCACGCTGGGCCGCGCGCGCGGCAAGCTCACGGTGCTCGGCCTCGGCCCCGGCCGCGCCGACCTGCTCACGCCCGCCGCGCGCGCGGCGCTGGATCACGCCACCGATATCGTCGGTTACGCGACTTATGTGGACATGGCGGGCCCATTCCGCGCGGACCAGCAGCGCCACGCCACCGACAACCGCGAAGAACTGCAGCGCGCCCGCCACGCGTTCGAGATGGCGAGCGAGGGGCGGCGCGTGGCGGTGGTCTCGTCGGGCGACCCCGGCGTGTTCGCCATGGCGGCCGCCGTGCTCGAAGCGCTCGAAGGCTCGGACGACGCACGCTGGCATGCCGTCGAACTGGCGATCGTGCCGGGCGTTTCCGCGGCGCTCGCCACGGCGGCGCAAGTCGGCGCACCGCTCGGCCACGACTTCTGCATGCTTTCGCTTTCCGACAACCTGAAACCGTGGACGGTGATCGAAAAGCGCCTGCTGCATGCGGCGCAAGCCGATCTCGTGATGGCGTTCTACAACCCCATCTCTCGCGCGCGGCCCTGGCAGCTCGAGCGCGCGCTGGAAATCGTGCGCAGCGTGCGCGCGCCGCACACGCGCGTGGTGCTGGGATGCGACGTGGGCCGCCCCGGCGAAACGCTGCGGGGCACGACGCTGGGCGAACTGCGCCCGGCGGATGTCGATATGCGCACGATGGTGATCGTTGGGTCGTCGGCCACGCGCGGGTTCGCTCGCGGCGACGGCGGCGAGTGGATTTATACGCCGCGCTGGTATCGTGAGGATGCCGAATAAAGCGAGGCGCTCACGTCTTCAAGGTCGGTAGCGACTCACGCGGGTCGGGTGGCGCGCCTTCGAATTCGCGCGCCTTCACCTGGTTGCGTCCCGCCTGCTTCGCCGCGTAAAGTTCGGCGTCGGCGGCGCGCAGCAGCGCCTGCGCGCCCTCTCTCTCGCGCGGCACGCAGGTGGCGCAGCCAATGCTCACGGTCAGCGTGCCGTATTCGCTGTGTTCGTGCGCGATCCCCAGCGCCGCCACTTGCTGGCGCACTCCTTCCGCGATTTTCACGGCGCCGGCCGCGGGCGTGTCCGGCAGCACCACGGCGAACTCCTCGCCGCCGTAGCGCGCAACCATGTCCGTCGCGCGGCGGCAGGCCTCGCGTATCGCACGGGCCACTGCGGCGAGCACCTTATCGCCCTCGGCGTGCCCGTAAAAATCGTTGAACAGCTTGAACCTGTCGATGTCGACGAAAAGCACCGAAAGCGGTTCGCCCGAGCGTCTCGCGTGCTGCCATTCGGTTTCGATGCGCAAGTCGAGCGCGCGCCGGTTGAACAGGCTCGTGAGCGCGTCGGTGACCGCGAGCCGCTCGAATTCTTTTTGCGTGGCGAGCCGCGTGCGCATCGACAGTGCGAGCAGCCACGACGAAGCGGCGATGAGCACGCCGAAGAACAACGCCATCGGCGCGTAGATCCGCAGGCGGTGGCGCCACCCTTCGAGCGCATCGTCCACGGAAGGCGCGACGACCGCGATGAGCGACGTGTGCGGAACGCGCTTGAACGTGTAGATGCGTTCGACCTTGTCCTCCTCGCCCGCCGCTATGAACGAGCCGGAGCTCGTCTTCAGCATCGGCTGGATGTAATCCAGTTCTCCCACCTGCGCGCCCACTTCGTAGTCCGAATAAGGTTGGTGCGCGAGCATGGTCCCGTCGTTCAGCAAGATGAACGCGGTGCCCTTCGGGTCGACGTCGATCCGGTCGAACAGTTGCTGAAAATACGCGAGCCGCAACGTGAGCAGCACGACGCCGCCAAACGAGCCGTCGTACGCGCTCACGCGGCGCGACAGCGCAATCGAATATTGGCCTTCGCGCGCGCGCGAGCGGATCGGGTCCGAAATATACATGCCGACCGAGCGCTCGTGCTGCGCCGTGAAATAGTCCCGGTCCGCGAGATTGACGCCGGGATACGCGCGGCCGTCCTGGGATTCGACGACATGGCCACTCGCGTCGACGTAGAACGCGTCGTCGAGATAGGCGCCGGCCGTCACGCGCCCGAACAGCAGTCTGCGGCGGATGTCGGGCGGCAGGTTTTGCGTGCGCGGGTCGCGAGCGCTATCGGCGGCATCGAGCAGCAACAGGTCGTATATGCCGAAATTCGCCTCGAGGTCGTTCGACATCAGCGAAACGAGCGCGGCCGAATTGTGCTGCGTACTGGCGATGGCCTGCGTGCGCTGTTGCATCAATCCCAGCAGCACGATGGCCACGATGGCCGCGCCGACAAGCGAGCCCATCGTGCCGACAATGAACGGATGGCTCCCGACCCACAGCATGAGCGCCCGATTCCATTGGCGGGGGATTCGCAAACATCGTTTCCAGAGCTCCATGAGGCGTTTCCTCTTGCTCCGCTTGTTTCGCGTTTTTCGTTTATGCCGCGTGGTTCGTTTGTTCCGCTTGCCGGCCAATTACGGATTGCATTCAAGGGCCATGATACTGCGCCTCGCGAATCCACCCTCGAATTGCGCCACGCACTCAATTTCCCTGCCGCGGCGCCGTAAACCAGGTGAACCCGCGAAGTCAATTCGCGACGCGAACCGCTCACCGTCCACCCTGCGCCGATGACCAACCTGACCACTGAAGCTCACGCCGAAGCCACCGACGCCGCAACCGCAACTGGAACCGCAATCGAATCCGCAGCTCCGCTCACGCCCGACGCCATGCCGGTGGGCGAGCCGCTCGCCTGGCCTGTCGTCGATCGCGACGGCGCCTTGCTGCTCGATGCCGGCGCGGTGCTCGTGGGCGAAGCGGAGCGCGACTTTCTGTTCAAGCACTTCGCGCCGCATCGCGGCGACGTAGAGCGGCTCGAACTCACACCGGAAGGCGCCGAATCAGCCAACGCAGCCAGCGCAGCCGAGGCGCCCACCACCACGCGCGACATGCACCTGAACATCGGCGCGCTGACGGGCCTGCGCCCGCAAATGGGCGCGAGCGGTGCGCCCATGCACCCGTGCCGCCTGATCGGCTTCGCGCCGAACGAGGCGCTCTTCGTGACGATGCCCTACGCCGATGGCCGCCCCGTCGCCATCACGCCGGGCGAAAACGTGGAGATCGTCGCGATTGCGAGCCAGGCCGTCTATCGCTTCGTATGTACCGTGCATGCGCTGAGCCACTCGCCGCTCGACTACCTCGTGCTTTCGAAGCCCGCCAACATCCGCCGCCTGCGCGAGCGCCGCTCGATTCGCGTGCGCGCGCAATTTCCGGTGCGCTTTGGCATCGGCGAGGAAGGCTCGGGTTATGACGGCGTGGCGCTCGCGCGCGGCATCAGCGCGCTGGGGCTTTCGGTGAGCGCGGCGTGGGCGCTCGGCCGGGTTGGCGAGCGGCTGCGCGTGTCATTCCAGTTGCGCTCGGGCGGCAACGATACGACGATCGAAACCACAGCGATCATCCGCAACGTGCAGACGGAAACGGGAGCATCCACGCAAGCGACGCTCGGCCTCGAACTCGACCGCCTCACGCCCGCCGAGCAGATGGCGATGAAGGTCTACGTGTTCGATCGGCAGGACGACGTGCTGTACTGGACCGGCAGCGTGCGCTAGCGCCTGCTCAGGCGAGCAGCGCCTGAGCGTCCAGGCACTCGCCTGCCCAGGCTCGCGCGAGCGCCTCGCAGCGCCCCACGCGCAGCGCGCCAAGTTCGCAATCGATCACCGTGATGTGGTCGGCGTGGCGCGGCCGCGCGGGCCACTGCGTCGTGCGGCCGTCGCTGAACAGCCAGAGATGACGCGCTCGCGATGGGTCGCGGCGCGCGGTAGTTTCGAGCACACGCGCCGCGCGGCCGATGCCCGCTTCGAGCGGCGTGCCCCCGCCCCCGCCGATCGGCTCGATCCAGCGCTCGTTCCACCAGCGCGGCACCGCGGGACCGAAGCGCAGTTCGGCGCCCGCGCCGCCGAAAGCGATCAGCGCCACTTCCACGCGCTCGGCGCGGGCGCGGTCGAACAGCGCGATCAACAACCCCTTGGCGAGTGCGAGCTGGCCGCGTGCGAGCATGGATGCCGAGCAATCCAGCACGAAGCAATGGAGCGCGCCGGAACCCGTCTTGCGCCTGGCAAAGCGGAAATGTTGCGCTTGCAACGATTCTGCGCGTTTGGTCGCGAGCGTGCGCGGCCACGCGATGCGCTCGCCATGCTTCGCCACGTGTGCGAGACCGCGCCCCGGGCCTTCTCGCCGTCGAGCGCCGCCTTGTGCGAAGGCGGCGGCCTGTGCCCGACGGGTCAGCGTTTTTTTGCGGGCAGCGGGATCACGCCTTTCACGGGCTTCGCGGCGACGGGCTCGGGCGGCAACTCGCCCCAATCGGCATCCGCCGATGTTGCTTCGGTATGCTTCGCATCGCGCGATGACGCGCAAGCGGGCGGTTGCCGCTGCGGCTCGGCGGCAGACGGCGCATCGGAGCGCTGCGGCATGGCGTGCCGACGGTGCGCGAGCACGCAATCCGCCACTTCATCGACATGTTCCGGCTTCACTGCATTCGCACCTTCGAATGCGGCGAGTGCACGCGCCGCACGCAGCATCACGAGGTCGGCGCGCAAGCCGTCAACCGCCGCCTCGATGCAGCGCTGCGCCGCGCGCTCGTGCACCGCATCGCTCCAAGCGAGTTTGTCGAGCATCTCGCGCGCCGCAGCGATGCGCTGTGCAAGCGCACGCTGCTCAGTCTCGCGCGCTGCACAAAACGCTTGCGGATCGGCATCGAACGCGAGACGCGCCTTGACGATGCGTTGCCGCTCCGCCACGTCGTAAGGCGTGCCGAGTTCGACCATCAATCCAAAGCGATCGAGTAGTTGCGGACGCAACTCTCCTTCTTCGGGATTCATCGTACCCACCAGCACGAAATGCGCGTCGTGAGTGTGCGAAACGCCATCGCGCTCAACCGTATTCACGCCGCTCGCCGCCGCGTCGAGCAACACGTCTACGAGCGCATCGGGCAACAGGTTTACTTCGTCCACGTAAAGCACGCCGCCATGCGCGCGCGCGAGCAGGCCAGGCGCGAAGCGCACCGCGCTCTCGCGCAATGCCGCTTCGAGGTCGAGCGTGCCGATCAGCTTGTCCTCGCTCGCGCCAAGCGGCAGCGTGACGAACGCGCCCTCCGGCAAAAGCGCCGCGAGCGCGCGCGCCGCCGTCGATTTCGCGGTGCCGCGCGGCCCGCTCACGAGCACGCCGCCGATCGCCGGGTCGATGGCCGCGAGCAGCAGCGCGCGCTGCAACGGCGCCTGGCCGACCAGCGCGGTAAAAGGAAACGCGGGACGCGTGGCCGCAGCGCTCATGATCCTGATCCTTCCAGATGCTGCCCGGCTTCGAGCAGACGGTGTTCGAGTTGCGCGCGATGTTCGCCCGGCTCCTGCCAGAGACCGCGCTGAATCGCTTCGAGCAGGCGTTCGCACACGGCATGCAGTGCGTGTGGATTGTGACGCTGCATGAAGTCGCGCGTATCGTCGTCGTGCACATAGGCGTTCGCGACGAGCGCGTACTGATGATCGCCCACCACGCGCGCGGTCGCGTCATAGCCGAACAGATAGTCCACGGTCGCCGCCATTTCCGCGGCGCCCTTGTAACCATGACGCTTCACGCCGTCGATCCACTTCGGGTTCACCACCCGCGAGCGGATCACGCGCGCGATCTCCTCATGCAGCGGACGAATGCGCGGCGCAGCGGGGTTGCTGTGGTCCGCGTGATAGAGCGCGGGCTGCGCCTGCGAAAAATGCCGCGCCGCCGCGGCCATGCCGCCCTGGAACTGGTAGTAGTCGTTCGAATCGAGCAGGTCGTGTTCGCGGTTGTCCTGGTTCTGCAGCACGACGTCGAGCGTCGCGAGACGCGCGCGGAACGCATCGCTCGCTTCATCGCCGGCACTCTTTTGCGCGTAGGCGTAGCCGCCCCACGCCTGGTACGCGTTCGCGAGATCGGCGTCGGTCTGCCACTGGCGATGGTCGATCATCGACTGCAGGCCCGCGCCGTATGCGCCGGGGCGCGCGCTGAACACGCGCCAGCCCGCGCGGCGGCGCGCCTCGTCGGCGGCCATGCCGTTCGCGACCAGCGCATCGCGCTCGCGCATCACGCGCGCGCGCAGGGGGTTCTGGTGCGCCGGCTCGTCGAGATCGGCCACGGCCTGCACGGCTGCATCGAACAGATGCATCACGTTGGGAAACGCGTCGCGGAAAAAACCCGATACGCGCAGCGTCACGTCGATGCGCGGGCGGTCCAGCGCCTCGACCGGCATGATCTCGAAGTCGGTCACGCGCTGGCTGCCCGCGGCCCACTTCGGGCGCACGCCGATCAGCGCGAACGCCTGGGCGATGTCGTCGCCGCCGGTGCGCATCGTCGCCGTGCCCCACACCGAAAGCCCCACGGCGCGCGGGTAATCGCCGTGCTCCTGCAGATGACGCTCGATGAGTTGCTGC
This sequence comes from Paraburkholderia sp. JHI869, assembly GCF_038900775.1. Lineage (NCBI taxonomy): Bacteria > Pseudomonadati > Pseudomonadota > Betaproteobacteria > Burkholderiales > Burkholderiaceae > Paraburkholderia > Paraburkholderia sp. JHI869. Next base: position 117,400 of record NZ_JAYMSC010000010.1, on the reverse strand, counting down.
GCCGACTTCATGCCGAGCGCCCACGCGGCTTGCGTGGGGATGGCGCGCGTATCGACGGAGTAGAAGTTGCGGCCGGTAGGCAGCACATCCGGGCGGCCGCGGGAAGGCGAACCGCTCGGGCCTGGCGGCACGAAACGGCCTTCGAAGCCACGGCGCAACTGGCGCATTTCCTCCGGGCCACAGGCGTCGAGGCGCGGCAGCACGTCGCCGTGCAGGCGTGCGAGCACCTGGGCAGCATGCGGGAGTACTTGCTCTGGCGAATCGCTTCGTTCGCCTGAGCAAATGCCCGCGATCAGCGTTGCCGCGAGCATTTCCAGGCGTTCGCGCGTGTCGCCCGCATGACGCCAAGGCGCATCGCTCACGTTTGTGAGCAGCGACGGGCGCGGGCCACTCCACTGCGCAGCCCAATCCACCGTTGCAGGATCGAGCAGATGGTCGATGCGCAAATCTCGCGCGAGCGCGTCGATGAGACCTGCGTTCGCGCCCTGCCCGTCGCCGCACGCGTAGCGCCCGAGCGCCAGCAGCGTGTCGCGGCGCTGCTGGCCTTGCGGCGATTCGCCAAACGTATGCAGGCCGTCGCGAATCTGCGCTTCTTTCAGCTCGCAGAGGTAAGCGTCGGCGCGCGTGAGCAGTTCGTCTTCGCCAGCCTGATCCTGGGGCGCAGCGACGCTCAACTCCTCATGCAGCCGGTGCTCGATGATGGTCGCGAGTATGGTCTTGCGCAGCAGTTTCGCGCGGCGCGGGTCCACCATCAATGCTTCGTAATACTCATCGACCTGACGTTCGAGATCTTGCAGCGGCCCGTAGTTTTCGGCGCGCGTGAGCGGCGGCATCAGGTGATCGACGATCACGGCCTGGGCGCGCCGTTTGGCCTGACTCCCCTCTCCCGGATCGTTGACGATGAACGGATACAAGTGCGGCAGCGGCCCGAGCGCCATGTCGGGCCAGCAGGTGTCGGCGAGCGCCACGCTCTTGCCCGGCAGCCACTCCAGGTTGCCGTGCTTGCCCACGTGCGCGATGGCGTCGATGCCGAACGTCTCGCGCAACCAGAAGTAAAACGCGAGGTACGCGTGCGGCGGCACGAGTTCGGCGTCGTGATAGTTCGCGTAAGTGTCGTCGCCACGCGAGCGTGAGGGCTGGATGCCCACGAACACCTGGCCGCAGCGCCAGCCCGCGATCATGAAGCGGCCGCGGCGTACCGTGGGGTCGTCTTCCGGCACGCCCCAGCGCGCGATCAGCGCGTTCTGCGCCTCGACGGGCAACTGCGAGAAGCGCGCGCGGTAGTCGTCAAGCGAAAGGCTCTGCCATGCGGGGCGCAGCGCGCGCGTGTCGGGATCGTTCGTCACGCCCTGCGTGAGGATGCGCATGAGCGCGTCGCCGTCTTCGGGCAGATCGGGCACGCGGTAGCCTTCGTCGCGAAGCATGCGCAGGATGCCGACCACCGAGGCCGGCGTATCGAGCCCCACGCCGTTGCCAATGCGCCCTTCACTCATCGGATAGTTCGCGAGCACGAGCGCAAGCTTTTTCTCATCGTTGGGCAGGCTGCGCAATCGGCACCAGCGGCGCGCGAGTTCGGCGACGAACGCCACGCGTTCCAGGTCTGGCTGATAGCGCACGACATCGACCTGCGTTTCTTTGCAGTGGTAGGCGAGGCCCTTGAAGCTGATCGCACGCGTAATCACGCGGCCGTCCACTTCGGGCAGCGCGATATGCATGGCGATGTCGCGCGAATTCAGGCCATGATTGTCCTTCACCCAGTCTTCGCGATTACCGCCGCTCAGGATCACCTGAAGCACGGGCGCGTCACCAGCAAGCGCGAGCGGTTCGGGGGCGTCCAATGACGAAGCCGCAAACGCCGTGGTGTTCAGCACGAGCGAGACATCGTGCTCGGCCGCCAGTTGATCGAGCACGTCGCGGCTCAAGGTGTCCTTGAGCGAGGTGATCGCCAGCGGCAGCGGGTTCATGCCGCGCTCCAGCAGCGCGGTGATGAGGGCATCGAAGGCGGCCGTGTTCGCGGCCTGCAAATGCGCCTTGTAAAACAGCAGCGCGACAACCGGCGCGCCCGGTTGCCAGCGCGCGCGCCATTCGTCGATGGTCGCGACGTCGCGCTGCGGGCAATAAAGCGCGGCAGCGGGCAGCACGACGGGCGGCGCAGGCTCGCTGCCCCAATCGAATGCACGCCACGCGAGCGCGCGCAGGAACGATTCGGCGTTGGCCGCGCCGCCTTCGCGCAGATAGCGCCACAACAGGCGGCAAAATTCCGGCTCGGCGCGACTCTTCGCGATGAGGTTGGGATCTTCCTGCAAGTCGCCGGAAAACATCGCGAGCAGTTGGCCACGGCGCTCCGCGAGCGACACGACCTGCTCGATACCGTAAGGCCAGTACGTCTCGCCGCCCAGATGATCGACCACCACCACGCGCGCATGCTGCAAGACGTCTTCGACGTAGAAGTCCACCGATGCGGGCTGGCGCAGATACGTGACGTTTGCGAGCCGCACGCTCGGAAAACCTGCGGGCAGGCGCGGCACGACGCTCGCCAGCAACGCGAGCGTGGTGTCCGCAGAACTCAGCACGACAATCTCGGCGGGCTGCTGGTCGATACGGATGACGCCCTGCGTGTCGTCGACGAAACCGCCCGGCGTGGTGCGCAGCAAATGCATGGTACGGCCTCGTCTAGCTCAGCGCGTTCACTTCGCGATCGCGGTCTGCACGCTCGCCAACGCAGCAGAGAATGCCGCTTGCAGCGTCGTGCCATCGAGATCTTCGCCAATCAGCACGAAGCGGCTCGCGAGCGGCTGCGCCGCGCTTTCCTGCGCATTCCAGCGGCGGTCGAAATAGCTGTCGAAGCGACGGCCCACGCCTTGAATCACGAGGCGCATCGGCGCGCCCGGCAGCGCGGCGAAGCCCTTCACGCGATAGATCGTGTGCGCATCGACGAGTTGTTGCAGCGCCTCGATCACGCTCTCGCGCGAAGCCGCGGCACCCGACACCACGACCGAGTCGAACTCGTCATGGTGATGATCGGGATCGTCGGCGGAACCGTGATGGTCGTGGCGCAGATGGATGCTCTCCTCGGAGGCCGCTTCGAGCCCGAGCAGCGTATGCAGGTCGAGCTTGCCGTGCTGCGCGCGCACGATCTTCACCTGCGGCGGCAGCTCTTCGCGCAGATCGGCGATGAGCGCGTCCTGGCCCGCTTCGTCCAGCAGATCGGTCTTGTTGAGGATGACGAGATCGGCGGCCGAAAGCTGGTCTTCGAACAGCTCGTGCAGCGGCGATTCGTGGTCGAGATTCGGGTCGGCGCGGCGCTGCGCGTCCACGGCTTGCGGATTTTCGGCGAACTGGCCGCTCGCGGCCGCGGGACCGTCCACCACGGTCACGACTGCATCGACGGTGAACGCATTGCGGATCGACGGCCAGTTGAACGCCTGCACGAGCGGCTTGGGCAGCGCGAGGCCCGAGGTTTCGATCAGCACGTGATCGATCTCGCCGCGGCGTTCGAGCAGTTTCTCCATCACCGGGAAGAACTCTTCCTGCACGGTGCAGCACAGGCACCCGTTCGCGAGTTCGTAGAGCTGGCCTTGCGTTTCGTTGCCGTTCTCGTCGCAGCCAATGCCGCAGCCACGCAGAATTTCGCCGTCGATACCGAGTTCGCCGAATTCGTTGACGATGACCGCCACGCGCAGGCCGCCCGCGTGCTGAAGAATGTGACGCAGCAGCGTGGTTTTGCCGCTGCCGAGAAAGCCCGTCACGATCGTGACCGGAATCTTGCGCATTTGCATGAAGTGCTCCTTCGGCGCCAGGCCGTATAGAGGGGCATGGTGCGTCGCGTTGGCCGTTCGTACGGGTGTTGCATTGCGAGTACGCGCGTAGCCATGCAGACGCTGCCACGCGTAACGATTCAACAAAACCTGCAGGGGACGAACGACCAGAAACGCACCCGGGCCTCGCCCGGCTGACGCATGAATATCACGGACCCGGCACCGCATCCCCGCAGCGCGAATCCCACGTATCTGGCCGGTATCCGGACTGACGAAACACCGCTTCGCCTTCCCGCGCGAGCGGCCTTGCGGCCGGCTCGCACAGTGGCGTGGACTGCGTGAAGCATGGAAGCGGTTTGCGGCATTCGTGCGAACGCCGCGCTCGTTGTACCGTTGCGGGTGCAGTTCAGGTTGGCCATGCCCGAGGCGGGATGGCTCCCTGATTCCCGTTTAACTGCGCACGCAGTATGAATCGCGCGCGCGAGCACCAGAGTGCGTGCGAGTGTAGGCGCGGGGCGCCTGCGCGTCAAGGAAGGCGTGGGAAGCCGCAAAAGCGTGTGCTATCGTAGCGCGCATCCGGCACGGGCCGGCTTTTGCCTCCCCGGCCACGCCTTCGATCGACGCTCTCGCCGTGAATCCTGCTGAAAAGCGCGCCTCGCACGCCGCCTCATTCGAAGCCACGCTGGAGCCCGCACAGCGCGTGACTGCGCTCGTGCTCGGCATTGGCTGCCGGCGCGGCGTGACGCTCGCGCAGGTCGAGGCGGCGGTGCGCGCCGCGCTCGGCGCGTGGCCGCTTGAAAGCGTAACGGCGGTGGCAACGCTCGACGCCAAAGCCAGTGAACCCGCGTTGCAAGCGTTTTGCGCGGCACATGCGCTGCCCTTGCGTACGTTCACGCGAGAGCAATTGGCCACGACGCCAACGCTTGCCCCGCCTTCCTTAGCCGCGCAAGCGCGTTTCGGCGTGGATGGCGTGTGCGAGCCCTGCGCGCGTCTTGCGGCTAGCGGCGGGCCGCTCGTGCGCGGCAAGCTGGCGCTCGAAGGCGTAACAGTGGCGATCGCGAGCATGCTGCTAAAAGACGAAAACGCGGACGCGCAAGCCCCGCAACCAACCCACTCACGACGATGAAAACCGATCCCGAATCGCACCAACGCATGACGCAACGCCGCCGCGAAGGCCACGAGAAAAAGCAGGCCGCCGCGACGCACGAAAAGGGCCTGTTGATCGTCAACACCGGCAACGGCAAAGGCAAGAGCACAGCCGCGTTCGGCATGGCCGTGCGCATGCTCGGCCACGGCATGAAGCTCGGTGTCGTGCAGTTCATCAAGGGCGCGCTGCACACGGCCGAACGCGATTTCCTCGGCAGCGTCGCGCACTGCGATTTCGTGACGATGGGCGACGGCTACACCTGGAACACGCAGAATCGTGACGGCGACATCGCCACCGCGCGCAAGGGCTGGGACGAGGCCAAGCGCATGATCGAGAGCGGCGAGTACGCGATGGTGATCCTCGACGAACTCAACACGGTACTCAAATACGAGTACCTGCCGCTTGAAGAAGTGCTCGGCGTGATCGCGTCGCGCGCGCCGCACGTGCACGTGGTCGTGACGGGCCGCCATGCGCCCGACGCGCTGATCGAAGCCGCCGACCTCGTCACGGAAATGCGCCTTGTGAAGCATCCGTATCGCGAGCAAGGCGTAAAGGCGCAAAAGGGCGTGGAGTTTTGAGCGCATGAGCGCAACGCTCGCCTGCCCCGCGCTCTTCATCAGCGCACCCGCTTCGGGCCAGGGCAAGACCACGCTCACGGCGGGTCTCGCGCGCCTGCATCGGCGCGCGGGGCGTCGCGTGCGCGTGTTCAAAACCGGGCCGGATTTTCTCGACCCCATGATCCTCGCGCGCGCGAGTGGCGCGCCCGTGCTCTCGCTCGACCTGTGGATGGTGGGCGAGCAAGCGTGCCGCGCCCTCCTCGCGCAGGCCGCGCGCGAAGCCGACCTGATCCTCATCGAAGGCGTGATGGGCCTGTTCGACGGCACGCCGAGCAGCGCCGATCTCGCGACCACGTTCGGCGTGCCGGTGGCCGCCGTCGTGAGCGCGAAGTCGATGGCGCAGACCTTCGGCGCGATCGCGTTCGGTCTCGCGCGTTTTCGGCCGGATGTGCCGTTTCATGGCGTGCTGGCGAACCGCGTCGGCTCGGCGCGCCACGCGCAGATGCTGCAGGAGGCATTGCCCGCCGACGTGCGCTGGCTCGGGCACGTAGCGAGCGAAGCGACGATGGCGTTGCCTGACCGCCATCTCGGACTGCATCAGGCTGCGGAGATCGACGACCTCGACGCGCGCATAGAACGCGCCGCCGACGCGCTCGCGCAGACTGCACTCGCGGAATTGCCGCCTCCCGTGGCGTTCGCCGATCCTTCGCATGACGAATCAATTCCACGCCTGCTCGAAGGCCGTCATATCGCCATTGCGCGCGACGCCGCGTTCTCGTTTCTCTATCCCGCGAACATTGCGTTGCTCGAAGCGCTGGGCGCAAGCGTGAGCTATTTCTCTCCGCTCTCGAACGAGCCCGCGCCCGCCAGCGCCGATGCGATCTTTCTGCCCGGCGGCTATCCCGAGCTTCATGCTGCGGCGCTCGCGCGCAATACGCAGAGCGCAAATTCGTTGCGCGTACATGTATCCGCAGGCAGACCGCTCGTCGCCGAATGCGGCGGCATGCTTTATCTGCTCGACGCGCTGACCGACGTAGAAGGCGCGCGCACGCCGATGCTCGGCCTGCTGCCAGGCGAGGCGGTCATGCAAAAGCGCTTCGCGGCGCTCGGCATGCAGCAACTCGACGGCGCGCATGGCGCGCTGCGCGGCCACACGTTTCACTATTCGCGCATCGCCACGCCGCTTGCGCCCACGCTCACGGCACGCCACGCACAGACTGGTGCGCCCGGCGAGGCGCTGTATCGGCATGGCTCGATCGCGAGCACCTATATGCACGCTTACTGGCCCTCCAACCCGGCTTTCGCGGCCGCACTCTTCCATGGCACAGCCCTTTGACGAAGCCGAGCGCGCGGCGGTCTACCGCGCGATTTACGAGCGCCGCGACATGCGGCACTTCGCGCCGGGTCCGATCGAACCCGCGACGCTCGCGCGCCTGCTCGACGCCGCACATCATGCGCCGAGCGTAGGCTTCATGCAGCCGTGGCGCATCGTGCGCATCACGGACAACACGTTGCGCGAGCAACTTCACGCAACGGTCGAGCGCGAGCGCATCGCGACCGCCGATGCGCTGGGCAAGCGCCGTGACGAGTTCATGAAGCTCAAGGTGGAAGGCATGCGCGACTGCGCCGAGGTGCTCGTGGTCGCGCTGATGGACCGCCGCGAAGCCCACGTCTTCGGCCGGCGCACGCTGCCGGAGATGGACCTCGCCTCCGTGGCGTGCGCGATCCAGAACATGTGGCTCGCGGCTCGCGCCGAAGGGCTCGGCATGGGCTGGGTGTCGATCTTCGACGTCGACGAAGTGCGCGCCCTGCTCGCCATGCCGCCGGGCGCCAAGCCGGTGGCGATACTCTGCGTGGGTCAGGTCGACGCGTTCTACCCGCAGCCGATGCTCGAAATGGAGAAGTGGGCCGAACGCAAGCCGCTTGGCGAATGCGTGTTCGAAAACCGCTGGCCGCAGGACGCAACGGCCGTCGTGACCGAAGCGGCGCCGGACGCAGCGCCCGGCGGCTGAGACCCTCGCACGCTCACGCTTCGCGCGCGTAGCAGACGGCCTCGACGTTGTTGCCGTCGGGATCGATCAGGAATGCTGCGTAATAGTCGGGACTGTAATCGGCTCGCACACCGGGCTCGCCATTGTCTTTCGCGCCTGCGCGCAGGCCCGCTTCATAAAAGCCAACGACCGCCGCGCGATTCGGCGCTGCGAACGCCACATGCACGCCGCGCGGCGCAAGCGCAGAGTCGGCAGATGCGGCGGAAAAGGCATGCAGCCAGAGCTTGGGCTCGCCCGGCTGGCCGAGTCCCGCATAGGTGTCGTCGCGCATGCACACCACGACGCCTAGCGGCGCGAGCAGCGCCTCGTAAAAACGCACGCTGCGTGCGAGATCCTGCACGCGCAATCCAATGTGATCGAACATGAGCGACTCCCGTAATGTCTGCGCGCAACCGTTGCGCCAGATTCGGGAATCAGCATAGCGCCTTTGAATCCAGCGCGGCCTGGGGAAAGTTGCCCTGAACTATTGCTTATCGACGGGCGAAACGGAAAGCACTTCCGGCATGCCCGGCGCGTGATCCGCCGCGCCGGCGTTAGCCGGACTCTTCAGCTTGACGCGCCATTGCGGCGAGCCCGCGTACGGCAGCCGCGCCAGTGCGCCCGCCACGAGGTACGGCACGGCTTCGCGTGCGTCGGCGTTGCGGTCGCGCTTCACGGCGCTGACCTTGTAGACCTCGCCGCCATCGGGCAACGCGAAGAAACGCAGCGTCAACGTATGCAAGTAGGGCCGCCCGAACCATGGCAGCGACGGTCCCTCGGCCGGCGCGCAGCCGGCGCCGCAATCGCCGTCAATGACTTTCACGTCGGCGGGACGCGTGGCCCAGGCCACCGATACGAGATAGCGCGCCGCCTCCGGCGCTCCCGCGTTGAAGCCGCGCTGCGCGAGACCTTCGCTCAGTAACGCCTGGTACGGGAGGATCTCGCCTGCTTCTGCCTGGGCAGGTGTAGGTGCAAAACGGTAGTTCACGGCAGACGCAGCGGGCAGCGCGCCCGTGGCCGCGACGTCGGTCGTCACGCCCGCGCATCCGGCGAGCGCGACGAGCATCGGCAGGAGACAGATCGACAACAAAGTCTTCACGAAACACTCCATCGGTTATTCATGCCCTCGGTGGCTCAAACCGGTGCGTCGAACGCGGGCAGCGACATCGTCAGCACGGTGCCTTTGCCCGGCCCGCTTTCCAGGTGGACGTCGCCGCCGTGGCGCGTCACAACCGTCTTCACGAACGCCATGCCGAGCCCGGCGCCGCTCACCTCGGGCCGCTGCTCCGCGTGAAAGCGCTGGAACGGCTGGAACAGCCTCGCCTGATCTTCCTGCGCGATGCCGTAGCCCTGATCGCGAATCGAGCAGATCACACGCGGCGGCGTGTGGTCGTCCAGTGCGATGGTGCAGACGATACGCGTATCCGCAGGACTGTACTTCACCGCGTTGTTCAGCACGTTCACGAGCGCACGCGTCATGAGCGAGCGGTCGGCGTTGATCCAGCCCATCTGCTCGCCCTCGAACGCCGTGTCGATCTGGATGCGCTTCGCGCGCGCCTGCGGCCACACTTCGTCGCTCGCGTCGATCACCAGTTCGGCGAGGCTCGTGGGCTCGAGCGCATAGACCTGCGACTCGGCGCGCGCGAGTTGCACGAAGTCGTCGGCGAGCTTGAGCGAGCGACGCGCGTAGCGCTCGATGCGCTCCATCACGCCGCGCACGGGCTCCGAGGCGAGCGTGCCGCGCTCGCGCTCCGTCTCGACGAGCGCGACGATCGAGGCCTGCGGCGAGCGCATGTCGTGCGACAGGAGGCGCAGCGCGTCCTCGCGCTGGCGCTCGGCGTCGTGCAATTCGGTCACGTCGACGAGACCCGCGATCCAGCCCACCGCCTGCCCCTGCGCGTTCGTGCAGCGCGCGTAGCGCAGCAGGTAGTCGCTGCCGTCGCGCGCGCGCACTTCCACGCCGCGCTCCATCAACTCCGCGAACTCGCTGCGCGCCGGATCGAGCGGCGCGGGCCAGTGCGCGTGCGCAAACGCCATCGCGTCGGGCGCCGGGTCGATCGGCTTGACGAGCGAGAGGTCGCCGAACACGTCCTGCATCAAGCGCCCTTCCGCAGCGCTCACGTTCAGGCGCGCGAGATACGCACGCGAAGCGTGATTGGCGATCAGCACGACGCCGCGCAGATCGGCGACGAGTATCGGCTCCGGCACGGAATCCAGGCTGTCCCACACGAAGCGGCGCATGTCCTGCAGCCGCTGCGCGGCCTGCGCCATGAGCGCCATTTGCTGGGCGAGCGCGTCGCCGGCAAATTCGCGGCCAGGCGTCGGCGCCTCGGGCAGGAGGTAGGGTTCGTCGGCAAGCTGGCGCAGTTCCTTGCGCAGGTAAGCCATCGTCATTTCGAGGCGGCGCCAGCTCCACACCGGATAGACGACGAGCAGCGCGACGATCGCGGGCACGGGAGGCAGCCAGATGCGCGCGCCGTGCAGCATGCCCGCGCTCGTGCCGAGCGATACGGCGATCAAAAACGCGAGCAACAGCAGCGTGCGCAGCGGCGAGAGCACGAGGAAGCCCGCCAGCAGCACGACGAGCGGCATGAGCGAGGCGAGCACGACGCCGAGCGGCGCCGCGGGCTGGATGGCGGTCCCGTTGAGCAGCGTATCGAGCACGATGGCGTGGATATACACGCCGGGCAGCGGGCCGAGCGTGCCGGAGAGCGGCGTGGCGAAGCGGTCGTAGAGCCCTGAGGCCGTCACACCGACGATCGCCACTTTCCCGCGCAGCTGCTCGGGCGGCACGCGGTCTTCGAGCACGTCCGCGAACGAAACCTTGTGGTAAGTCTGCGAGTTCGCGCCGAACGGAATCAGGAAGCGCGACTCGGTGCCCGGCGCGGCGGCGCGCAGCACATCGTCACTGTGCGCGGCGGCGGGCGTGCCGTGCGCGAGCTTCACGGCGCCGCTGCGCACCGCGCGCCAGAGCGGCACCATCAGTTGCGGCCAGCGCTGCTGCGCGTCGCCCTCGAAGAGCGCGGCGCTGCGCACGATGCCGTCGCTATCGACTTCGAGGTTGATATGACCCATGCCTGCGGCCGCTTGCGCGAGCGGCGCGACTGGCAGCACGGCGTCGCGGTGACCCGTGTCGTCGGCGGGTGTGAGCAGGATGGGAAGGAACGACGCGCGCGCGCGCAGCGCCTGCGCAAAGTGCGCGTCGTCGGGAGAGGATTCGGTGAACAGCACGTCGTAGACGACGGCCGCCGCCCCCGCCTTCGCAAGCTGATCGACGAGCCGCGCATGCACCTCGCGCGGCCACGGCCAGCGCCCGAGCGCGGCGACGCTCGCATTGTCGATCTCGACGAGCACGATGTCGGGCGACACCGGCAGCGAGCGCGCGGAGAGCAAGCGGTCATAAACCAGATGATCGGCGCCGCTCGTGAGCCGCCAGAGCACGCAGAGCACGACCACGATCACGCCCGCGCAGCCCACGCCCGCCCATTCGAACAGGAAGCGGCGCCCGACGGAGCGGCCAAGGCGCGCGGGCGGCCTCACGCTCATGCGCGGCTCCGTCACCAGTCGAGCCTGAACGACTGGACGGGGCTTGCCTTCTGGTAGTAGTGGCCGTTGTCGAACTGCTCGGCGATCACCGTCCAGTAGTACACGCCCTTCGGCAGGTCGCGCACGACGGCCTCGCCCGCCGTGATGTCGGTACGGTCGATGAGCGGCACGCGCAGATCGGACGTGGTGCCGAGCACGAAGCGAAAGCGCGTGTTCTGCGCGTTGCGGTCGATGAACCAGCGGAACGCAAAGTCGCGCGAGCCTTCTACGGCTCCGGCGCTCGCGCCGAGCGCCACACGCCGGCGCTCGAACGCATACGACGCCGGCATGCCTTCGAGGCCGCGAGCGTCGACGGCGGAGATGCGCACGAAGTAAGTGCCGTCTGCGAGGTCGGCGAACGACACGTGCGGGTCGACGCTGCGCGTGTCGCGAATCATGTCGAGCAAGCCCGCGTCGCGGCCGATCTGCACGCGATACGCGCTCGCACCCGCCGCCGGCGCGAGATCGAAGGCGACTGCTTCGTCGTCCTGCACTTTGGATGGATGCAGCAGTTCAGGCGCGTCGAGCAGCGTGACGGGCGCGCCCGCCGACTGGCCCGCCAGCGTGAGGCTGCCGTAGTGCGCGGCGACGAGTTGCTCGGAGGCCGTGAGCGGCGTGCCGCGCGCCGGCGCCCGGGCGTATGCGCCGCGCCGGTTCTGGGCCGGCGAGTCGGCGTCGACGCCCACCGCGCCTTGCAGCACTTCGACCGCCGTTGCACCCTTGTCGCCGTCGTAGCTCACGCGAAACTGCGTGCCACGCACGCCGGCCACCACCGAAGGCGAGCGGATCTGGAAGCGATCGTCCTTTTTCGTGGCGTGCGTGACCTCGTTCGTCACTTCGCCGCGATGCAGATCGACGATGCGGTCGGTCGCGCCCGTGAGCGCCGTTTGACGCAGCGTGGCAAGGTCGAGCGAGGTATCGGGCGGCAGCGCGATATGCGAGCCGTCGGCCAGTTCGAGCGTGGCGAAGCCGTTGTGGCCGGTCTGCACCCGATCGCCTTCAACAAGACTCGAGCCGACCGTGACCGGCAGGAGCGGACCGGCGCGGAACGCATGCTGCACGGGACCGTTCGCGGCGATCACCTTCGCGCTGAGGGCGTCCTGGCGCAGCAGCGCAACCGGCACGCGCAACGCCGTGCCCGGTTGCAGGCGGCGCGGCGCGCTCACGTGATTGAGGCTCGCGAGCTTTTTCCAGTCGGCGGGATTGCGCAGGTAACGCGTGGCGATGTCGTAGAGCGAGTCGCCGGGGCGCGTGACGTAGGTCGTCATCTCGGGCGGCTGGGCTGGCGCGCGCGGAGCACTCTCGCGCGCCTCGGCGCCGCGGGGAAGGGAAATGAACGCGAGCGCGAAGGCAAAAAACGGAGCCGCTGAGGCGCGCACCGCGCGCGCGCCTCTCACGCGTCGTCCCCCTCGATACGCTCGAGCCGGTAACCGTAGCCGTAGATCGGCGTGAGGCGATAGCCGTTTTCGGGACGCAGGCCGAGCTTCGAGCGCAGCATGGAAACGTGCGTGTCCATCGTGCGCGAGGGAATGTCGTCTGACTGCTTCCAGATCACGTCGAGAATGTGCGCGCGGGAAAGCGGACGGCTCAGATGCTGGAACAGCAGCAGCGCGAGATCGAACTCCTTCTGCGTGAGCGCGACGTTGCGCCCGCTCACCGAGGCCTGGCGCGACTTCAGGTCGAATTCATACTCGCCGAAAGTTTCCTTGAGCGCGGGCGCATGCAGTTGATAGGCGCGGCGCAGCAGCGAATTGACGCGGGCGATCAGCACCGGCGCCGAGACGGGCTTGACGACGTAGTCGTCGGCGCCGGCGTTGAGCATCTGGGCGATGTCGACCTCGCGGCTGCGGCTCGTCATGAAGAGCACCGGCAGGCGCGTGGAAAGGCTCTGCCGCACCCAGTGCAGCACTTCGTCGCCCGCCATGTCGGGCACGTTCCAGTCGAGCACGAGCAGATCGAACGTCTGCCGCCGAAGCTGCCTGACGAGCTCGCTGCCCTTGGCGAACGCGTGGCAGGCGTGGCCCGCCGCGCTCAAGGCCTGGCAGACGAATTCCGTCTGCGCTGCATCGTCATCCAGTACTGCAATTCTCATAGCACCCCGCAACCAGGTTTGTTATTGATCGTCTCAGGATGGACTGCTTTTCCGCCGCACCGCGCTGCGGCCTTGACCTTCGCCTGGCGGGCCCTTGTTCGCACACCGGCACCGGGTCGATGGCGGACCACCCTCGAACTGGCGGCACGCGGGACCCGCCGTGCGCCGACGGCCGCTACTTTCGCCGCGTCTCGAAAAAAATGGGAGCGCGCGGCCGCGCTCGACTTCGGTGAACAGATCGCTCTCATGTTAATCACTCATGGTAGTCGAATTTACCGTCGTTCGAGCCGGGTTTGCCCGCCCCGCCTGCGGTTGACGGCGATCCCGCAAGCAGCGCGGTCAGATGGGCGCGCACGTGCTCCCATGCTGCATGCGCGTAGTCGGGCTGCACGGCTGCGCGCGACTGCGCCGCGACGAACACGCGCAGCACCGTGGACGAACACTGCGTCATGCGCTCCGCCGCGACGTAACGCGAAAGGCGCAGCGCTTCGCTGAGCCACGGGAGTTCGGCCGCGCAGGAGTCCGCATAGGCCTCCATCGCGGCGCGCGCGTGGCGGTCGCGCACCAGGTCGAGCTCGACGCGGTCGAACTCGCGGCCACCGTCGGGGCCGTCTACGCGCGAACCCGGTGGAAAACGCATACGGCCGGATCGGAAAAACATGTCGCCCCCGTGAAGACAAGCAGGCACAGCAACAGAAGTGAAGCGGCCAGGCGTTTTTTCGCGGACGCAACAACGTCGAGCCGCTCGCGATGCGCGAAGCGGCACAGAGAATTCGTTCAGAAGTGTGGAAAAAAATGTGGCGACGGCCGCGTGCTACGCACTGCGTGGTCTCCGGATTCCGCCCCCGGAGTCGGACCGCGAGCGCAGTCATCGTCGTGCGCGGCGCGAGCCCCGCTGCCAGCGTCACCGCCCGACGCTCTACAGCGGGCCGCAAGCCGCCTCCCTGCACGACGAGGCACGTGCCGCCATCGCCACGTCCACCTCAAAGCACTGGTTTTCCCAGCGTTATCCGGCGAACTCGGGTTCGCTCTGACTTCCTCTTGCTGACTGCGTCGCCAAGTCCCGAGCGAGCCAGCCCCCGTAGCAGATATCCGTTGCCAGCGGCGCATACGCTTGAATCGCGTGGCGCTGGCGTCGTGCGGCCGTGCTTGCACTTGCCGCGACGACGTATTCTCACCTGGGCGCTACGAATTTACTGTCAGGGATTGTTAAATCCGTCAGAACGACGAAAAGCGGTGAAGAACAGGTGGATGGCATGGCCTGGACGATGACTTCAGCGAACCTGCGGAACCTGCGTAACGCGGCGCATGTCCATCACACACCTTGATTGATCTGCAATCCTAAGTCATCGCCAGGCAACAGCAGCGGCGAGACTCCCGCATGGAAATCCCGCCGCTGCAGCGAAGAAACGCAATACGCGTTAGTGCTCGGGTTGCCGGTCGTTGTTCCGTTCGCCACCCTGGTGACCGCCTTGACCACCCTGAGGCTGCGCAGGCGGCCGTCCCTGTGCCTGTTGAGGTGCGGGACCTTGCGGCCGCATACCACCCTGTGGCTGTTGAGGTACGGGTCCTTGCGGACGCATGCCACCCTGCGGCTGCGGCGCTGGCGGATGGGCGTAGCCCTGCGCCGGCTGCCCAGCCGGCGGGCGGCCGCCGTACTGCTGCTGCTCGGGCGGATGGCCCGCCTCGTGCGGACGCATGGCGTTGGGCTGCTCCATGTTGCCGGGCGGCCGGCCCTCGCCCTGTGGCGGCATGTAGCCCGGCGCACGCGGCGCTTCGGGGTTGCCAGGCGGGCGTTGGGCACCAGGCGGCTGGCCGCCGCGCATCGGCTCATTGGGCCCGTGCGGGCGCTCGCCACCGCCCTGCGGCATGGCGGGCGGACGGCCCGGCGCACCATGCCACGCCGGCTCAGATGGCGGGCGGCCGCGTTCGGGCGGCGGGACGTGCGCCCATCGCTGCTGCTCGCCATACCACGGCCGGTCGCGATAGAAGCTACCCCAGTAGGCGCCGAGCGAGAACGTCACGATCGGCAGGCCGATTGCCGCGCCATAGTCGGTGAGCGGCACGTAGCTGCCCTGATACGGATAACTGAGATAGCCACCGTAGACCCAGCCACGAAGACCGGGCACCGTGATGTCACACCACGAATAGTCGCCCACGCAGCCCATCACGGTAACGGGCTGGCCGGGTCCCAGTTCGGCAACGACTGGATAGTCGCCTGAAGGCCCGGCGTACAGATCCACCGGTTCGCTCGTATAGGCCGCGGCTTGCGCGCTGGCGTCGGAGGACGCGAGCACGAGACCGGTTGCGAGGCACGCGCTGGCGAGCGCAGGTGCGAGCGCGCGCAGGCGCGTCTTGACACGCTTGGACATCGTTTCTCCCTGTTCCAGCTAGTTTGTTTTTGCGCTGCGCAATTGTCGTGCCCGGCACTCGTTGCGCCGTGGCTTCCCGGTTACTCGTTTTCTTCGAAGTAATGCCCGAACTTGACCTGCTTGGTCCGGATATACCGTTCGTTTTCTTCGCGCATCGGGATCGCTAGCGCCACTCGCTCGATCACAGGGAGACCGTGCTGCCTGAGCGTGTCGAACTTCTTCGGATTGTTGCTCATGAGCCGCACCGACGAGACCTTCAGCAGACGCAGGATCGCCGCCGCCGAGTCGTATTCGCGCGCGTCGTCGGGCAAGCCGAGATCGAGGTTCGCCTCGACGGTATCGCGGCCCTGCTGCTGCAACTGGTACGCGCGGATCTTGTTCGACAGGCCGATGCCCCGGCCTTCATGGCCGCGCAGGTAGAGCAGCACGCCCCGGCCTTCGGCCGCGATATAGCGCAGGGCGAGGTCGAGCTGTTCGCCGCAGTCGCAGCGGTAGGAGCCGAACACGTCGCCGGTCAGGCACTCGGAGTGGAGCCGCGTCAGCGTGGGCTCGCCGCTGCCCACGTCGCCCATGACGAGCGCGAGATGCTCGGCGCCTCCGTCCTTCACCCGGTAGACATAGGACTCGAACGTGCCGTAGCGGGTCGGCAGCGTGGCGGTCGCGTCAAGCACGACGCATTCGTTGGCGTTGTCGCCGTCCGCACAGGACGACTCAGGAAGCGTAGGCATGATCTGGAACAGGAAGCTGGCAAAAACCGGCAAGGGGCCGGGTTGAGGTTTGGAACCGGAGTTTACCGCCATTTGCTCCGCCCCGCCGCGCCGCCTCTGGGTGGCGGCTTCGGTGCCGGCCCGGATGGCGGCTCGCCCGAGCCGCATGCCGCCCGCATAAATGGTGCGACCCCGCGCATACCCCGACGACGCGCGGCACGCCAGCCGCCTATACTGAAATGGCTTTCCAATGGCTTGACGGGCAATCCACCCGGCTTGCCGCGCCGCGCAATGACTGAACAACCAGAAGGACGAAGAGGGGTCGCCCTATGACAAGCGTTGCACAGGTACTCAAATCGAAGCCGGAACAGGTGGTGTACACGATCGAAGCCTCCGATTCCGTCTACAACGCAATCCGCCTGATGGCCGATAAGCAGATCGGCGCGCTGCTCGTGACCGACGGTCCCTCGATCGCCGGCATCGTCACGGAGCGTGACTACGCGCGCAAGATCGTGCTGATGGACCGGTCGTCGAAAACGACCGCCGTGCGCGACATCATGAGCACGCACGTGCGCTTCGTCGAACCGGAGCAGACCACCTACGACTGCATGGCGCTCATGACCGAGCGGCGCATGCGCCACCTGCCCGTCATGGACGGCGGCAAGCTTGTGGGGATGGTGTCGATCGGCGACCTGGTGAAGGAAATCATCGCCGAGCAGAAGTTCACGATCGAGCAGCTCGAGCACTACATCACCGGCGGGCCTGGCGCCTGAGGTCAAGGGCCGGCCGCCTCCAAACCGCCAGATGTGAAAAAACGCCCAATCCCGACGGGGTTGGGCGAAGCCACCTTTCGGCGGCGGAGGTTCCACGCATAAAAAATCGCGCGAAGGTTTGCGCGGTGGCGTGCGACAAAGGCGGAACAGTGTCCGCCTTCGCCGGTATCGGGTGGGAGCCTTGCTGGGTGGGGGCGCGGTCAGCGCGCCCTGCGCGAACGTGTCCGCCCGCTCGAAGCGTGCGGGCATCGGCTTGCGCGGGATCGGCCAGCGTGTGGCCGATCGATGTCGCATGCGCCAGTGTCCGGGCGGCTATCCGCTTGCTTGCCCGCCTGGTTGCCCGCCTGGTTGCCCGCTTAGTTGCCCGCTTAGTTGCCGAAGTACACCGACTGCGACGGGCGCATCGTGGCCGGCTGGCCCGACTGCGCCGAGCCCGAGGTCGACGGGCCATAGCCGCTCGTTTCGGCTGCCGGCGCTTGTTGCGCCAGGCCTTCCTGCTGGTTCACGCGCGCTTCGGCGGCCTGGATGTCGCTCGGGTACGTCGCGTCATTGGCGGTAGCCGGGTTGTAGCCGGCCTTCTCGAGCTGGATCAATTCGGACTTCACTTCGGCGCGCGTGACCGGACCGTTGTTTTGCACCTGGGCAAACGAAAGGGCCGGAGCAGCCACGAGTGCGGCGACGAATGCAGCTTGAATCAGGGTACGGGACTTCATGGTCATTACCTCCATCACTTGTTTTATGCCGGCGGCGGTGTCTGATTGCACCGCCGAACCAGTGATTTCAGTCTATTGAGACAAGAGACCAGGGGAAACCCTTAATTTGAGAAAATACACTTTCAACCCACGCAACAATGCCGCGCGCATGAGGCGTCCGGCGAGACCCTTGCGGCGTGGCGTCCGCGCCGGTCACAGTTGGGCGACGGTGCCATCCAGCAGCTTGCGCGGCCCGCTCACGAACCGGCTGCCCAGTTCGTAGAAGCGCAGCGGCCGGTCCGTCTCCCGTGAGAGCCCGATGCGCGTCGTCACACCCACGGGCCGCGCCGGTTCGTCAACGCGGCCGATCCAGAGTCCGTGCCCACGGCACAGGTCGACGCCGTCGAGGGCCGCCGCAATGCCGAACGCCCGCGAGAGCCGCCCCGGCCCGCGCGCGAGATCGCGCAGCGGGACGCCAGGGCGCAGCGCCTCCATCGCGCCGATGCCCTCGAGCGGCTCCAGTGCGCGAAACAGGATGCCGGCGCCGACATCCACGGCTTCGCTCGACATGTTGAACATCCAGGCGCTGCCGTAGGTCAGCCGCACGTGCGCATGACCGCGCTCGAGGAACATCGCGGCGTTATAGGGCCGCCGACCGATGTAGGCATAGCTCGTGGAGTCGCCCACCGGATACGCCTCGACTTCGACGAGCCGCCCGGCCATGCGCCCGCGCGCCAGGTCGCGCACGAGATATTTGCCGACCATGTAGCGCGCCAGCTCTGCGGTGTCGAGCGGCAGGTCGTCGCGGCGCAGCGGCAGGATCGTCATCGTCATCGAAGCGTTCTCAGGTGGATCGGCATCGGAATCGCGTTTTCGCGGATCGGCAGAGTGTAGCGCCGCCGCGCCCGGCCACGGCTTACCCACAGGCCACCGGCCATTGCGCTACCATCGTCCGCATCTCTGCGCGAACGGTTCGCGCTACCTCATGATCCGGCGCGCGTCGCGTGACCATTCGTCACGACCCGGCGAGCGCCACCGAAGGAGCCGCAAGATGAACGAACAAAGCGCGATTCAATTCCTCTCGACCGTGCGCAAGCCGCTGCTCACGCTGCACAAGGCGATTCTCGACCACGAGCGCAAGGAGTACGAACGCGAGTTCGGGCCGGTCACGCCGGCGGCCTTCCTGCAGGTGCTTATCAACGGCTCGGGCTTTCGCTGGCTCATGCCGCTCTCGACGATAATCGCCAACGTCGACGAAACCCTCGACGCAAAGGACGCAAGCCCCGACGATCGCATCGGTGCGGCGCAAGGCGTGGCCGCGCTCTTTTCCGGCGAGGAATCGGCGGAGTTCTACGAGCGCTATCAGGCCTTGTTGCAGGCGAGCCCCGAGATCCTGCATTTGCATGGGACTGTGGCGCCGCTGCTCAACGCGCTGAAGAACTAGGCGGCTTCAACTGCGCGGCGCCTTACGAGGCGCCGTGTCCACTGCCGCTTCACCCTGTACGCCGCCACGCTTGCCCTTCGCGGCGGAAAGGCGCCGCCAGAGCGTCGTCTTGCTGATGCCGAGCATCTCGCACGCGCGGTCGCGATCGCCGTTGCAGGCGTCGAGCGCGGCGCGGATCTCGTCGGCTTCGGTGTTGAGGCTGCGCTCGCGCAGCGTAAGCGCGCCATCTGCTGCCACCGCTGCGGCGCCACTCGCAGTGCGGCGCGACTCGAACACCTCCGGCGCGATCGCGCGCAGCACATCGGGCGCGAGCACGTCCTCTTCCGAATCCGCCAGCTCCACCACCATCCGCTCGACCACGTTCTGCAGCTCGCGCACGTTGCCGGGCCATGCGTGCCGCGTGAGCGCGCCGCTCACCAGCGCGAGCGTGCGCGCCGCGTCTTCGGGCGTGCGGATACGCACGGCCACGCGCGGCTCGCGGCGCGAGGCCTGGAACAGCAGCTCGCTCGCCAGCAACGGGATATCGGCGCCGCGCTCGCGCAACGGCGGAATGGCGAGATTGAGAATGTTCAGGCGATAGAACAGATCCGAGCGAAACTCGCCCGCCTCGATCTGCTCGGTGAGCGCGCGGTGCGTAGCGGCAACCACGCGCACATCCACGCGCGTAGGTTCCGTGGCCCCCAGGCGCACCACTTCGCGCTCCTGCAGCACGCGCAACAGCCGGCTCTGCAACGGCAATGGCATCTCGCCGATTTCATCGAGAAAAAGCGTGCCGCGGTGCGCCGCCTCGATGAGCCCCACCTTGCCGCCGCGCCGCGCGCCCGTGAACGCACCCTCCTCGTAGCCGAACAGCTCGCTCTCCAGCAACGCTTCGGGAAACGCGCCGCAATTCATGGCGACGAACGGAAAGTCCCGCCGCGGGCTCTCGCGATGAATGCCCTGCGCGATCATCTCCTTGCCGGTGCCGCTTTCGCCGCGGATCAGCACCGTGGCATCCGACTTCGCATAGCGCCGCGCGAGCTGGCGCACGCGCTCGATGCCGGGCGTTGCGCCGCTCAGGTCGTCCAGCCGGTAGCGCGCGACGAACTGCTGTGTGCGCTGGCGCGAGCGCAATGTGCGGTCGAGCCGCTCCACCGCGCGCGACTCCTGGAACGTGAGCACGGCGCCCGTCGTCACGCCGTTGTCGACGAGCGGCCCGCGATGCACGACATAGCTCACGCCGCGTACGGTCTCGAGCGATTCGCCGTCGGCTTCTGGCAGCGAGAAGGCGATATCGGGCGCAAGCGCCGCGAGCGACTGCCCCGCCGCCGCCGCCGGATCGATGTCGAGCACGGCGGCGAGGCGCTGGTTGATCGCCTCGACGCGGCCACGCGCGTCGAGCGCCACCACGCCATCGCGCAAATGTTGCAGCACGCTGTCCAGCCGCTGACGGCGCTGCGTTTCGCGCCACGTGGCCTGGACGAGATCCAGCGCGTTGTCGAAGGCCGCGCGCACCGAAGGCCGCGAGTAGACGAAAAACGGGACGAGCCCGAGCCGCGCCGCGAGGTCGTTGACGAGGCCCGGCCCGACTACCGCGCCCACGCCGCGGTCGCGCAGATCGAGCACGCAGGCTTCGGCGTCCTGGACTGTGCGGTACTGACCGAACACCACGTTGATGCCATAGGCCGTGGCGAAGCGCTGCACTTCCGCAGGCGTCTCGCCATAGGTGACGAGCGCGACGAGCTCGGCTTCGCGCCGCGCGCGGGCGAGCGCCTGCATGACGTCGAAGCCGGTGGGTTGGACAAGCACGACGGGCAGGTCGATGCGCGCCTTCAGGTAGGTGCCGTTCGAGCCCGCCGCCACCACCACGTCGGGCCGCTGATTCGGCCCCGCGGCGGCGATTTCGGCCACCGCCTCCTCGAAGCCGCGCGGCACCACGCGCAGGTCCGCGAGTTCGTCGTATTCGCCGGCGATGTCGCGAAACAGGTCGCGCAAGCGGCTGATGCCCATGGCCCATACGCGCGGGCGGATGCCGGAAAAAGCGGTGGAGGAAGCGGGGGCGGGATAGCGGTTCATGGTGTCCAACGATACGGTGACGCGGCGGCGAGGCGGGGCCCGGAAGCCAGCCGTCAGCCCGATTTCGCATTATCGCGCGTCGATTTCATTTTTGAAATCACGATTTCATCCCGGAAATCAGGGTCGGCAACCGACCAGCGTAAATCCGGCGCAAAATCAACGCGTTAGCCTCGTTACGCAGAGCTGGCACGCTATCTGCAGTATGAGTCGGCGATTCAATTGGAGACATCACGCATGAACAACAAATTCCCCGCTAGCGCCGGCGCGAAATTCCGCGCAGCCGTAGCCGCCGAACAACCGCTGCAGGTCGTCGGCGCCATCACCGCGTATGCGGCCAAGCTCGCGCAGGCGACCGGCTTCAAGGCCGTTTATCTCTCGGGCGGCGGCGTGGCCGCCAACTCGCTCGGCGTGCCGGACCTCGGCATCAGCTCCATGGACGACGTGCTGATCGACGCCCGCCGCATTACCGACGCCGTGGACATCCCCCTGATGGTCGACATCGACACCGGCTGGGGCGGCGCCTTCAACATCGCGCGCACGATCAAGTCGTTCATCAAGGCGGGCGTCGCAGCCGTGCACCTGGAAGACCAGGTGGGCCAGAAGCGCTGCGGCCACCGTCCGAACAAGGAGGTCGTCGCGACCGGCGAAATGGTGGACCGCGTGAAGGCCGCCGTGGACGCGCGCACCGACGACGGCTTCGTCATCATGGCCCGCACCGACGCGGCCGCCGTGGAAGGCATCGACGCCGCGATCGAGCGCGCCGTGGCCTACGTGGAAGCGGGCGCGGACATGATCTTCCCCGAAGCGATGAAGACGCTCGACGACTACCGCCGTTTCCGCGCCGCCGTGAACGTGCCGATTCTCGCCAACCTCACGGAATTCGGCTCGACGCCGCTCTTCACGACCGAAGAACTGAAGAGCGCGAACGTGGATATCGCGCTCTACTGCTGCGGCGCGTATCGCGCGATGAACGCCGCCGCGCTGAACTTCTACGAGACCGTCAAGCGCGACGGCACGCAAAAGGCGGCCGTCTCGACGATGCAGTCGCGCGCAGACCTCTACACCTACCTCGGCTACCACGCCTACGAAGACAAGCTCGACGCGCTCTTTGCCGCGAAGAAGTAACCCTGCCCATACATAGATACAGAGAGAGGAAGACACCATGAGCGAAGCAGAAAACACCACGCAAGCCGCAGGCGGTTTCAAGCCGAAGAAGTCCGTCGCGCTTTCGGGCGTGGCTGCAGGCAACACGGCGCTGTGCACCGTCGGCCGCACCGGCAACGACCTGCACTACCGCGGCTATGACATTCTCGATCTCGCCACCGCCTGCGAATTCGAAGAAGTCGCGTACCTGCTCGTGCACGGCAAGCTGCCGAACACGGCCGAACTGGCCAGCTACAAAGCGAAGCTCAAGGCGCTGCGCGGCCTGCCCGCCGCCGTGAAGACCGCCCTGGAAGCCGTGCCCGCCTCGGCGCACCCGATGGACGTGATGCGCACCGGCGTCTCGATTCTTGGCACCGTACTGCCCGAGAAGGACGATCACAACCTGCCGGGCGCGCGCGATATCGCCGACCGCCTGATGGCGTCGCTCGGCTCGATGCTGCTGTACTGGTATCACTTTTCGCACAACGGCAAGCGCATCGAAGTCGAAACCGACGACGACTCGATCGGCGGCCACTTCCTGCACCTGCTGCACGGCCGCGCGCCCTCGAAGTCGTGGGTCGACGCGATGCACGTATCGCTCAACCTGTACGCCGAGCACGAGTTCAACGCCTCGACGTTCACGGGCCGAGTGATCGCGGGCACGGGCTCGGACATCTACTCCGCCATCACGGGCGCGATCGGCGCGCTGCGCGGTCCGAAGCACGGCGGCGCAAATGAAGTCGCGTTCGAGATCCAGTCGCGCTACGAAAACGCCGACGACGCAGAAGCCGATATCCGCGCGCGCGTGGAGAAGAAGGAAGTCGTGATCGGCTTCGGCCACCCGGTGTACACGATTTCGGACCCGCGCAACAAGGTCATCAAGGAAATCGCGAAGAAGCTCTCGAAGGAAGAGTCGAACATGAAGCTGTTCGACATTGCCGAGCGCCTCGAATCGACGATGTGGGAAGTCAAGAAGATGTTCCCGAACCTCGACTGGTTCAGCGCCGTGTCGTATCACATGATGGGCGTGCCGACGGCCATGTTCACGCCGATCTTCGTGATCGCGCGCACGGCGGGCTGGAGCGCGCACATCATCGAGCAGCGCATCGACAACAAGATCATCCGCCCGAGCGCGAATTACACGGGTCCGGAGAATCTGAAGTTCACGCCGATCAGCAAGCGCTAATCGACGCATACCAGTCGGCCGGACGGACTACGACGTTCGGGCGACTGGGAGACGGCGGCGCGCGCGTATAGAGTGAGGACATTCGCTCACTGCGCGCGCAGCCGCCGCAAACCCACTACACATTTGGTCCCCAAGCCGTGAATACCGCCTACCGCAAGTCCCTCCCCGGCACCCGGCTCGATTACTTCGACGCGCGCGAAGCCGTCGAGGCCATCCAGCCCGGCGCCTACGACACGCTGCCGTACACCTCGCGCGTGCTCGCCGAAAACCTCGTGCGCCGCTGCGACCCGGCTACGCTCGCCGCATCGCTCAAACAGCTCATCGAACGCAAGCGCGACCTCGACTTCCCGTGGTTCCCGGCGCGCGTGGTGTGCCACGACATCCTCGGGCAAACCGCGCTCGTCGACCTCGCCGGCCTGCGCGATGCGATTGCCGATCAGGGCGGCGACCCCGCCAAGGTGAATCCGGTCGTGCCGGTACAGCTGATCGTCGACCATTCGCTCGCCGTGGAATGCGGCGGCTTCGATCCGGACGCGTTCAACAAGAACCGCGCGATCGAAGATCGTCGCAACGTCGACCGCTTCGACTTCATCAACTGGACGAAGAAAGCGTTCAAGAACGTCGACGTGATTCCTCCGGGCAACGGCATCATGCACCAGATCAATCTGGAGAAAATGTCGCCCGTGATCCAGGCACGTGAAGGCGTGGCGTTCCCCGACACCTGCGTGGGCACCGACAGCCACACGCCGCACGTCGACGCGCTGGGCGTGATCGCCATCGGCGTGGGCGGCCTCGAAGCCGAGAACGTCATGCTCGGCCGCGCCTCGTGGATGCGACTGCCCGATATCGTCGGCGTGGAGCTCACAGGCAAGCGCCAGCCCGGCATCACCGCCACCGACATCGTGCTCGCGCTCACCGAATTCCTGCGCAAGGAAAAGGTCGTCGGCGCGTACCTGGAGTTCCGTGGAGAAGGTGCGTCGAGCCTCACGCTCGGCGACCGCGCCACGATCTCGAACATGGCGCCCGAATATGGCGCCACGGCGGCGATGTTCTTCATCGACAACCAGACGCTCGACTATCTGCGCCTCACGGGCCGCGAAGAAGAGCAGGTCAAGCTCGTCGAAACGTACGCGAAGACGGCGGGCCTCTGGGCCGATACGCTCGCGCACGCGCAGTACGAGCGCACGCTCACGTTCGATCTGTCGAGCGTGGTGCGCAACATGGCCGGCCCGTCGAACCCGCACAAGCGTCTGCCCACGTCGGCTCTCGCCGAGCGTGGCATTGCAGGCAAGTGGGAAGAAACGCCGGGCCAGATGCCCGATGGTGCGGTCATCATCGCCGCCATTACGAGCTGCACGAACACGAGCAATCCGCGCAACGTGATCGCAGCCGCGCTGCTCGCGCGCAACGCGAACGCGCGCGGCCTCACGCGCAAGCCGTGGGTGAAGAGCTCGCTGGCGCCGGGCTCCAAGGCCGTCGAGCTTTACCTCGAAGAAGCCAACCTGCTGCCGGATCTGGAAAAGCTCGGCTTCGGCATCGTCGCGTTTGCCTGCACCACGTGTAACGGCATGTCGGGCGCGCTCGATCCGAAGATCCAGCAGGAAATCGTCGACCGCGACCTGTACGCCACCGCCGTGCTCTCGGGCAACCGCAACTTCGACGGCCGCATTCATCCGTATGCGAAGCAGGCGTTCCTCGCCTCGCCGCCGCTCGTCGTCGCGTACGCGATTGCGGGCACGATGCGCTTCGACATCGAGCGCGACTCGCTCGGCACGGACCAGGACGGCAAGCCCGTATACCTCAAGGACCTCTGGCCGACCGACGAAGAAATCGACGCCATCGTCGCGAAGAGCGTGAAGCCCGAGCAGTTCCGCAAGGTGTACGAGCCGATGTTCGCCGTTACGGCGGAAAGCGGCGAGACGACCGACCCGCTGTACGACTGGCGCGCGCAAAGTACCTATATCCGCCGCCCGCCGTACTGGGAAGGCGCGCTTGCTGGTGAGCGCACGTTGAAGGGGCTGCGCCCGCTCGCCGTGCTGGGCGACAACATCACGACGGACCACCTCTCGCCTTCGAACGCCATTCTGGCGAACAGCGCGGCCGGTGAGTACCTCGCGAAAATGGGCCTGCCCGAAGAGGACTTCAACTCGTACGCCACGCACCGCGGCGACCACCTCACGGCGCAGCGCGCGACCTTCGCGAACCCCACGCTCATCAACGAGATGGCCGTGGTGGACGGCGCCGTGAAGAAGGGATCGCTTGCGCGCATCGAGCCGGAAGGCAAGGTCACGCGCATGTGGGAAGCCATTGAAACCTACATGGAACGCAAGCAGCCGCTCATCATCGTCGCGGGTGCGGACTACGGCCAGGGTTCGTCGCGCGACTGGGCGGCCAAGGGCGTGCGTCTCGCGGGCGTGGAAGTGATCGTGGCGGAAGGCTTCGAGCGCATTCACCGCACGAACCTGATCGGCATGGGCGTGTTGCCGCTGGAGTTCAAGGCGGGCACGAACCGCACGACGCTCGGCATCGACGGTACGGAAACCTATGACGTGATCGGCGAGCGCACGCCGCGCGCCGACCTCACGCTCGTGATTCACCGCAGGAACGGCGAGCGCGTGGAAGTGCCGGTCACCTGCCGACTCGATACGGCCGAAGAAGTGTCGATCTACGATGCAGGCGGCGTGCTGCAGCGTTTCGCGCAGGACTTCCTTGAATCGTCGCAGGCAGCGGCATAAACGAGAAACGGGCGGCGCAGTGGCGACACATGCGCCGCCCTTCGTTTCAGGACAACACATGGCACACGTAGCTCAGATCAAAATCCCCGCCACCTACATCCGCGGCGGCACCAGCAAAGGCGTGTTCTTCCGCCTCCAGGATCTGCCCGCCTCCGCGCAGAAGCCGGGCGAGGTGCGCGACAAATTGCTCATGCGCGTGATCGGCAGCCCCGACCCGTACGGCAAGCAGATCGACGGCATGGGCGGCGCCACCTCCAGCACGAGCAAGACCGTGATCGTGGCGAAGAGCAGCAAGCCCGACCACGACGTGGACTACCTGTTCGGCCAGGTCGCCATCGACAAGGCCTTTGTGGACTGGAGCGGCAACTGCGGCAATCTTTCGGCGGCAGTTGGCCCGTTCGCGATCAGCGGCGGTCTCGTCGACCCGAGCCGCGTGCCCGACAACGGCATTGCGACCGTGCGCATCTGGCAGGCCAACATCGGCAAGACCATCATCGCGCATGTGCCGATGACGAACGGCCACGTGCAGGAAACGGGCGACTTCGAGCTGGATGGCGTGACCTTCCCCGCCGCCGAAGTGCAGCTCGAATTCCTCGACCCGGCCGCCGAAGAAGAAGGCGCGGGCGGCTCGATGTTTCCCACCGGCAACCTCGTGGACGACCTCGAAGTGCCGGGCGTGGGCACGCTCAAGGCCACGATGATCAACGCGGGCATCCCGACGATCTTCGTGAACGCCGAAGCCATCGGCTACACGGGCACGGAACTGCAGGACGCGATCAACAGTGACGCGCAGGCGCTCAAGAAGTTCGAGACGATCCGCGCGCACGGCGCGCTGCGCATGGGGCTCATCAAGAACCTCGACGAGATCGCCACGCGCCAGCACACGCCAAAGATCGCCTTTGTCGCGAAGCCCACGGGCTATACAGCGTCGAGCGGCAAACGCGTGGAAGCCGGCGACGTGGACCTGCTGGTGCGCGCCATGTCGATGGGCAAGCTCCACCACGCCATGATGGGCACAGCGGCCGTGGCGATCGGCACGGCGGCGGCCGTTCCCGGCACGCTCGTGAATCTCGCGGCGGGCGGCGGCGAGCGCAGCGCGGTGCGCTTCGGGCATCCGTCGGGCACGCTGCGCGTGGGCGCCGAGGCGCGCCAGGAAAACGGCGAATGGACGGTCACGAAGGCCATCATGAGCCGCAGCGCGCGCGTGCTGATGGAAGGCTGGGTGCGGGTGCCGGGAGACGCGTTTTAAGGAGCGGTCTTAAGAGGCGCGCTGTTCGCGGTGATTAAAAAACCGCCCTGACGCTGTGTGCGTCAGGGCGGTTTTGCTTTAGCGCAGTGTTTTTCCAACTAAACGACAGGACCGGCCTTGGATACATCGAAATCCGCATCATTTGATGCTAGATTTAATGCCTGTACTTTGAGAGGTCACTGCCATGCGCACCACCATCGCTCTCGACGACGACTTGATCGCCAAGGCCCAGGCCTATACCGGTCTGGAAGAAAAGACGACGCTCGTGCGCGAAGCCCTCAAAGCCCTTATCCAACGCGAGGCGGCGAAACGGCTTGCGAACCTGGGCGGCAGTCAGCCCGGCATCGTGGCTGCGCCGCGCCGCCGGACGAATGCCGAATGATTCTGGTCGACACGTCGATCTGGATCGAACATTTCAACGCCGCCGATCCCCTGCTGATGGGCCTGCTCATCGACGAGCGCGTGCTCGCACATGCTTATGTAATCGGGGAAATTTCGCTAGGCAGTCTGCGCGAGCGCGACGTCGTGCTCGGCGCGTTGCGCGACTTGCCGGCCGCACCCATCGCCACGGCGGAAGAAACGTTCTATCTGATCGAGCAGGCAAAGCTGACCAATCGCGGCATCGGCTACGTCGATACGAGCCTGCTTGCGTCGGCCCGCCTGCAACCGGGCGTCACGATCTGGACGCGAGACAAGCGACTCGATAAGGTTGCCGGCGAACTCGGTCTCGCCGCGCAAATCGGGCACTAGAAACGCGACGCCGTGCGTCGCACTCAGCCCTGCGGCGACGAAGGCAAATACGGCATCGGATCCACCGGCTTCCCGTCGCGGCGCACCTCGAACAGCACCGCCACGCGGTCGTTGTTCTCGCTGCCCATCTCGGCAATTTGCTGGCCCTGGTGCACCATGTCGCCGGTCTTCACGAGCAGTCTGCGGTTGTGCGAATAGGCCGTGAGGAAGTCCTTGTTGTGCTGGACGATGATCAGGCTGCCGTACTCGTTCAGGCCCGTACCCGCGTACATGACCTTGCCGTCGGCGGCGGCAATCACCGGGTCGCCGGCCTTGCCCGCGATCTCGATGCCGCGCGTCGTGCCCGGCGCGAACGGCTCGACCACGCGGCCATGCGCCGGCCAGACGAGCGCGACGCTATTCGCGTGACGCCCCACTTCGGCGGCAACCTGGCGGTTGCCAGCCGCGTTCGCGGTGGAATTCGCTGCTGCGCCGCCAGCCTGGGGCGCGGCGGCCTGCACCGTGATCGTCTGCTTCGAAACCAGCTTGATCGACTGACCAGCACGCAGGTGACCGTTCGGCTTCAGGTGGTTCCAGGCGGCCAGGTCCTTGACCGAAACGCTGTGCTTTTGCGCGATGCGCTGAAGCGTGTCGCCGCGGCGCACACGCACGTACGTGGTCTTCGTGACGACGCGCGTGACGGGCGCGCTCGCCGCCTGTTGTGCGCTGCTGGCGTCGGCGGTCGCTGCATCCGAAGCCGGGGTCGCGGCTGCCGCCGTGTCGGGCTGCGGTTGTTGCGGTTGCTGCTGGTTCATGCCGGCACAGCCGCCCAACAGGGCCGCCAGTCCCAGCGCGGCCCAGAAGCCTTTGAGACCGTTGGTACGCTGACCGTGGCCGATACGATCGTCTTCGAACATTGCTCTCTCCTGCGGCGCTAGCCGCCGTGCGATGCAGCGAGTGGCGCCTGGGACGGTCTGCTGCGTGTGCCGCGCTCCCGCCCTCCTGGCGTCACGGCTCGCCTGCACCGGACCCGCTTCGATCTGCGTCTAAATCGACAGCATTTCGAGCGATAAACATTCAACGCACGCCATCGCTGCAATAACGAACGAGCGTGCCATCTCAAAATCGATCCGGCATTGTAAAGCGCAACTCCACTAAATCAGCCCAGGGAGAACACTTTGAAACAAATGTTAATTAGCCGAATTCTCGCCTCATAAAAGCACCGGCAAAGGGCCAGAAGGAAGCGCCCAAACCCGCGTCAGCGCGGCGTTTGCCACACTGGCATGATCGTGCCCCTTCCGCTGACTTATCGGCACACGTCCCAGAAACTTGAACGGCGCACCGGCGGCGCCTACTGAAAGGTATTTGAAATTACGTTAGTATCGGCGACGTCAACGTAAACCCGTATCTGGCGGGAACCCTTGCGTATTCTTCAGGTCTTTTCCTGCGCGCCCGAATTCCCGATTTTTCCAGGCAGGTACTTCCAGCATCTGCCCGCCCGGCTCGTTCCGCATCATCGGCTGCCTCGTGCGCCCCATGCCGGCCCGGCCTGCTGCCCAAACATGTCAAAGTCATCCAACCGTCTAGTCGAACTCGATTTCTTCCGCGGCCTCGTCCTGCTCATCATCGTCGTCGATCACATCGGCGGCAGCATCGTCTCGCGCGTCACGCTGCATGCCTACGCGCTGTGCGACGCGGCCGAGGTGTTCGTCTTCCTGGGCGGCTTCGCCACGGCCACCGCGTGGGCCGCGCTCTGCGCGCGCCGCACTGAAGCCGCGGCACGGCAGCGCTTCGTGAAGCGCGCGTTCGAGATCTACCGCGCGTTCGTCGTGACAGCGCTGTTGATGCTGCTCGTCACCGCGATTCTCGTTGCGTGCAACGTGGACGCGCCCAACCTCGCCACCACCGATCTCGACGACCTCACGCTCGCGCCCGCCGCCGCGTTGCGCGACATCGTGCTGCTGCGCCGCCAGCCGTATCTGGCCGGCGTGCTGCCGATGTACGCCTGCTTCGCGCTCGCCGCCCCGCTCGCGCTGCCGCTCGCGCGCACGCGACCGTGGCTGCTGCTGGCCGTGAGCCTCGCGCTCTGGGGCGTCGCACCGCACCTGGCGCCGTGGCTGCCGCACGTCGAAGACGTGCAATGGGACTTCAACCCGTTCGCCTGGCAGTTGATGTTCGTGCTCGGCGTGATCGCGCAGGCGCAACCCGTGTTCCAGCGTGTGAGCGAGCACCGTTTGGGCAAGCTCGTCACGCTCGCCGCACTCGCCGTCGTGGCGGGCGCGGCGATCTATCGCCTGCAGCTCGGCAACGTCGCGCTCGACGGCGACTTCAAGCGCAACCTCGCATGGTTTCGCGCGCTCAACTTCCTTGGCATCGCGTGGCTCACGGCGCATTTCATCCGTCTGGGCTGGGCGAAGCGCGTGGCGCTATCGCTGCCGTGGGTGGGTCTCGTCGGCCAGAAGGGGATGCTCTCGTTCGTGGCCGGCGCCGTAATCTCGCTCACGGTCGATTCGGTGCTCTACTGGTACACGGACGGCTATCTGAACGTGCCGCTCGGCCTGTGCGCCGACGCCGTCGCGATCACCGCGTTGCTGCTCGTTGCGCGCGCGTCCGATCCGCTCAAGCGTCTGCTGCCTTCGCGCGCCAAAGCTTCCGCCTGAAACGACCCCGCTCGCAGGCCATGCACTGCGCACCGGCTCGCCGACCACGGCTTCCGGCGCGCACGAGCGGCTGCTAGCATGGTGACCCCGCGCCGCCGGCGCGCCACTGCCCTCGATGTCCCTGCCATGCGCAGACTCCTTCGCTCCGCGCTGCTCCCGCTCGCAGTCTCCTGCGCGGCATTCGTCACGCCGGCCGCACCTGCCGCGGCGAGCACGATCGCAGTCCGCACGTTCCACGCGGC
The DNA here is from genome assembly GCF_038900775.1 of Paraburkholderia sp. JHI869. Taxonomy (NCBI): domain Bacteria; kingdom Pseudomonadati; phylum Pseudomonadota; class Betaproteobacteria; order Burkholderiales; family Burkholderiaceae; genus Paraburkholderia; species Paraburkholderia sp. JHI869. The sequence goes on along the minus strand of NZ_JAYMSC010000010.1, from coordinate 86,244 downwards.
GGCACTCAACCGCGAGTGGCCCTACCTGGTGTATCTGCCGAACGGCTATCGCGCGGATCAACGCCGCTACCCGGTGCTCTACCTCCTGCATGGCAACAACGGCGAGCCGATGGACTGGGTCGCGCAAGGCCAGCTTCAGACCACCGCCGATACGCTGATCGCCCGTCACGAGATCCCGCCCGTGGTGATCGTGATGCCGCAGGGCGGCACCGACTGGTACGTCGACCGCAAGGAAAAGATGGAGACGGCCTTCTTCGAGGACTTGCTGCCCGAGATCGAGTCGCACTTCGCGGTGGACAACGAGCGCGACGGCCGCGCGATCGGCGGCGTCTCGATGGGCGGATTCGGCGCGCTGCGCTACGCGCTGGAGCACCCCGACATGTTCTGCGGCGCGCTGCTGCTTTCGCCAGCGGTCTACGCGAGCGACCCGCCGCCCAGCTCGGCGGCACGTCACGTAGGCGTGTTCGGCGACCATCAGTTCGATGCGCAGATCTGGCGCACGCTCAACTATCCGGCGCTCTGGAAGCCCTATTTCGCGCGGCCCTGGCGCGTGCCGTTCTTCATTGCCGCCGGCGACGACGACCTCGTGATCCAGGCCGAGTCGTCGCTGCTCTACACGCGTCTGCGCGAGGCGGGCAACACGGCGGCGCTGCGCATCGTGGACGGCGGCCACGTGTGGCCGGTATGGCGCGAACTGCTGCCGGCCGCGCTCAAATACACGCTCGCCTGCTTCCGTTGAGCGAGGCCCGCGACGCGTCTCGCCGCGAAGTGCGCATCACTCCGCCCAGTTCACCCAAAGCACCATCAGCACGGTCATGAGCGCCGGGCCGATGAAGATGCCGATCAACCCGAAGGTCGTCGCCCCGCCCAGAATGCCGAACAGCACGAGCAGAAATGGCAGACGCGTGGAATTGCCGATCAGTACGGGCCGCACGAAATGCTCGGCGACGAACACCACGACGAATCCCCAGACCGCAAGCACAGCAGCCGCGATCAACGAACCCTGAATGACGAGCCACAGCGCCGCGCCGCAGAACACGATGGGCGCGCAAAACGGCAGCATGGCCGCGATGGCGGTCACGGTGCCGAGCAGCGCCGCGTGCGGCACGCCGGTCGCGATATAGGCGGCCGCCAGCAGCACGCCCTCGCCCAACCCCACGACCACGAGCCCCGTGACCGTGGCGCGCACGGCGGCGGCCATGCGCTGCAAGAGCTGCGCGCCGTCGGCGCCGAAGGCGCGGCGCGCACCGCGCATCACCGTGGCCGAAAGGCGCGGGCCCGCCCTGAAGATCACGAACAGCGTGACGAGCATGAAGCCGAACGTCATCGTGGCGTGGGCGGCGCGCGCGCCGAAGTGGCGGCCGAACGAGGCGATGGTGTCGCCGTGCAGGCTCTTCATCGCCGGGGAAGCCTTGAGCGGCTGGGCAAGATTGGCCTGCCACCAGTCGCTCACCTGGCGGCTGCCCACCGGCAGATGCGAAACGAAGTCGGGCACCGGCACGCCGTTCTCCTGGGCGTCGCGCAACCAGAGGTAAAGCTCGTGAGCCTCGCCGCCGGCCTGGATGGCCGTGACGGCGATCGGCAGGAGCACGAGCAGGCCGATCGCGGCGGTGAGCAGCGTGGCGATCAGCGTCTTGCGGCCCTTGAACCAGGCGCGGCGCTCGATGGCCTGATAGGCGGGCCACAGGACGATGGCGAAGACGCTCGCCCAGGCTACGGCGGGCACGAACTCGCGCACGATCCACAGCGCGAGCAGCACGAGCGTGGCGTACAGCACCGCGGAGGCGGCGCGCTGGATTTTCTGCTCGTTTGCGGAGTTCGGAGCAGGCGGACGATGAATCATGTAACCTCGTGAAAATTCAAAAACAAGTGCCCAGGTTTCGGGGCTGCGCAGCGCAGCAAGTCAGGCAAACCGGGCCGGTCTTTCCTCAGATTCACATCTGCCCCAGCCGTTCCGTCCCCACCCTGAAACGCCCTACTGGCGTCCGTTTTCGGGCCGCTCGATGTCGCGTTACGTACAACAGTGCGTTGCACAAATTCGAGATGTCGACCCTAATCAGCCGCAAACCCCCATTCCTTCGTTAATCGCAACGTGTCGCAGGGCGATTGTTGCTGAAAATGGAATGGTGTTTCAACGGCGACAGAATGGCACTTGTCGGCGCGCAGGAATACATTCGCGGCACCACACTTACGGAGCCGACAATGAAGAAAAAAGCGTGCCTCTCGCTTGACGGAGCCAACGGTGAGCGTATCGAGATACTCGAGCAGACGGATACGGCGCTCGTGATCCGCTGGGTCGAACCTGGGCGCTGCCATTATGGCGAACAGCGCTGGCGCCGTCGTTCGGCGCACTCTTCGGGCACCTGCGCCGTGTCGCGCCGCAAGATCCGCCGCGGCGACGCCGTGTTCAAGCCGGCCGAGCGCCCCGCGCCGCTGAACGCCTCCGTCATGATCGCAGCCGAAGTGTTCGGCGACCTCATCGGCGCGGAACTGCCGAAGTAAGCGCAGCGACGTCGCCTGAGCGGCTTCAAGCTGGCGCACGAGGCGCAAGCGAGATAGCCCGCGCGGCATGACGCGGCGCGAAGCCCGCCGACGCAGCGCACAACGCCGCCACCCGCGCGAGCACATCGGCGTCGAAAGCCACCGCGCGCGGGCCCGAGCGGTCCACGTGCAAGAGCAATTGCTCGCTCGCCGAAACCGGCGAGGCGGCGGCATCGTCAATATCGCCCGCGAACATCTCCAGATACAGACGCACGCGTTTCGCGTCGTGCCCGATCACCCGGACGTCGACGCGCACCCGCGCGCCCTCCTTGATCTCGTGCAGATAGTTCAGGTGCGCTTCCAGCGTGTACATCGACCGCCCGCGCGCATCGCGCACTGCCGCATCGAGCCCGATGGCGTCGAGCAGCGCGTCGGTCGCGTAGCTGTAGATCAGCATGTAGAACGCGTCGCGCAGATGGCCGTTGTAATCGACCCACTCCGCCCGCACCGTGTCGCGGTAGACCACGGGCGCCGTTTCGTTCGTCATCCAGTCCCCTCTCCCGTCTCCACAATCGGTGCCCGCGTGCAGGCGGGAGCAGTGTAACCGCAGACCCGCTTTGGCCGCCGCGACGCGCGCAGGCTCCGGCGCCGCCGCATGTGCGCTCAGGTCGCCGTGCAAGCCGCCCGCCGCTGGGGTAAGGTTGAACGGTCGCGGCACAGCCGCCACGCTGCAAACCCCGTTCTCACGCCCTTCAACCGCCGCCTTGCGTGCGGCGCATCGCGAGGCCCGGCCATGGCAGAAAACACGCCCCCGCTTCCGTTTCCCCCGCAGCAGTTCTCCCTCGACGTGATGCTCGAGAAGTACGCCAAAGGCGACGAGCAGACCGCCGACGACATCTATCGCCGCGTCGCGCGCGGCGTCGCGCAGGTCGAACCGCCCGCGCTGCGCGCCGAGGTCGAGGCGCGCTTCGTCGACAACCTGCGCAACGGCGCGCTGGGCGCGGGGCGGATCATGAGCGCAGCGGGCGCCGGCATCGAAGCCACGTTGATCAACTGCTTCGTGCAGCCGGTGGGCGACAGCATCCAGGGCGTGGACGACGAAGGCCGCCCCGGCATCTACGTCGCGCTGCTGCAGGCTGCCGAAACCATGCGGCGCGGCGGCGGCGTGGGCTACAACTTCTCGGCGATCCGGCCGCGCGGCGCGCACGTGAAGTCGACGGGATCGAGCGCGTCGGGCCCGTGCAGCTATATCGACGTGTTCGACGCCTCGTGCCGCACTGTGGAAAGCGCGGGCTCGCGTCGCGGCGCGCAGATGGCCGTGCTCGACTGCGATCACCCCGACCTGCCCGAATTCATCGAGGCCAAGCACTCGAAGGGGCGCTGGAACAACTTCAACGTCTCGGTCGCGGTGACCGACGAGTTCATGCGTGCCGTGGAAAACGACGCGCCCTGGCAGCTCGTGCATCGCGCCGAGCCCTCGCCCGCGCTGCGCGCCTCGGGCGACCTGCAGCGCCGCGACGACGGCCTGTGGGTCTACGCCGAAACGCGCGCCCGCGCGCTGTGGGACACGATCATGCGCTCGACTTACGACGTGGCCGAGCCGGGCGTGGTGTTCATCTCGCGCATGAACGAGGACAACAACCTGCGCGCGCTGGAAAGCATCCGCGCGACCAACCCCTGCGGCGAGCAGCCGCTGCCCGCCTACGGGTGCTGCAACCTCGGACCGCTCGACCTCACGCGCTTCGTGATCGAGCCGTTCGCGCAAATGCGCGGCGGCAAGCCCGATTTCGACTGGAACGCGCTCGCCGCGCGCACGGGCACCCAGGTGCGCTTTCTCGACGACGTGCTCGACGCCACGCTCTGGCCGCTGTCCGAGCAGCAGGCGGAAGCGGCGGCCAAGCGGCGTATCGGCGTGGGCTTCACGGGGCTCGGCGACACGCTCGTGATGCTGGGCATCCGCTACAACACGCCCGAAGGCTGCGAATTCGGTGCACGCATCGGGCGCACGATGCGCGACGCCGCCTATCGCGCGTCGGTCGAACTCGCGCGCGAGCGCGGCGCGTTTGCCCTTTTCGACGCGAGGACGTACCTCGAAGAAGGCACCTTCGCCTCGCGCCTGCCCGACGACCTCAAGGCCGAGATCCGCGCGCACGGCATCCGCAACAGCCATCTGCTTTCCATTGCGCCCACGGGCACGGTGAGCCTCGCGTTTGCCGACAACGTCTCGAACGGCATCGAGCCCGCGTTCTCGTGGACCTACCAGCGTACGCGCCGCATGGCCGACGGCAGCCGCGAAACCTTCAACGTCGAAGACCACGCGTGGCGTGTGTACCGCGAACTGGGCGGCGACGTGAACGCCCTTCCCGCGTACTTCGTGAGCGCGCTGGAAATGAGCGCGCAGGAACACGTGGCGATGATGGCGGCCGTGCAGCCGTACGTCGATACGTCGATCTCGAAGACCGTCAACGTGCCCGCCGACTATCCGTTCGAGGACTTCGAAAACCTCTATCTCGATGCATGGCGGCGCGGCCTCAAGGGACTCGCGACCTACCGGCCCAACGAGACGCTCGGCGCGGTACTGCAAACACTGCCTCCCGAAACTGCCGCAACGGCCGACGACGCTCTCGGCGATGCCCTGCTCGACCCGCTGCGCGTGGCAATCGACCATCGGCCCAAGGGCGAGTTGCCCGCCGTGATCGAGAAGATCGAATACATCACGCAGACGGGCAAGGTGTCGCTCTACGTGGCGGTGTCGTTCCTCGAAGTGACGGGTCAGGTGGGCGGCGAGGCGGTGACGATCGAGCGGCCTATCGAGTTCTTCATCCCCGTGGGCCAGCGCGACGAGCAGCAGCAATGGATCACGGCGACCATGCGTTCGCTCTCGCTCGCGGCGCGCGGCGGGTTTGTCGCCCGCAACTTGCAGGATTTGCGCAAGGTGTCGTGGGATCGCGGCCAGGTACGCTATGGCGAAACGCAGCGCCTCGACGGACGGCGCATTCCGCTGTGGCACGACTCCGAGGTCGCGGCCATCGCCTATGCGATCCAGCAGATCCTGCATCGGCGCGGCTTTCTCGATGCCGAGGGGCGGCAAGTGCCGTCGCGGCTGCTCGCGCAGCGGCGTGACGGTGCGCTGGCCGCACAATTCACGGGCAACGCGCGGGCCGGCGCGGAGCATCCCGGCGACCAGGTGCTGAATGGCGACAACGCACTGCCCGCCGATGGACAGCACGCGTTCGCCCACGCGATGCTCGGCCGCAAGTGCGGATCGTGCGGGGCGAATGCGGTGATCCGCAAGGACGGGTGCGACTTCTGCACGGCATGCGGAGAGATTGGGACTTGCGGTTGAGGCCTGATGCTCACGTACGGGGTGGGGTAGCATCCGCCCTGTTTTCTTTTCGCAACCCAAGATAACCCGCAAACCCCTGCGCCAGCGCGTTCGCCTCGCCAGCGCGCACGAGCCTCAGAACCTGCGATTCATAAGGATTGCTAGCCAACGGCCGGAACACCACGCGCCCACCGCCCGTCGCCCCGAGTGCGGCGGGCACGAGCGCGACGCCCATGCCGAACTCCACCATCGTCACGACGGTTTGCCAGAGCCGCGCTTCGTGACGAATCTGCGGGCTGAAACCCGCCTCCACGCAAGTCGCGATGATCTGGTCGTGATAGTGCGGCGACACCGAGCGCGGAAACAGGATGAACGGCTCACGCGCGAGCGTGCCAAGTTCGATGCGTCGCCTGCGCGCGAGTTTGTGCCCTTCCGGCAGACAGCAGAGAAACGGCTCGGAAAACAGCACCTCCGATTGCACCTCGGCCGGAAAGCGCCCCCAATGCGCGAACCCCAGGTCGATCTGCAGGCGCTGCAGCGCCTGCACCTGCTCCGCGGTGTTCATCTCGCGCAGCACCACTTCCACGGCGGGATGATCGGCCTCGAAACGCCGCACCGCCTCCGGCAGCCCGCGATAAAGCATCGAATTGACGAAGCCTATACGAAGCCGCCCCGCCAGCCCGTGCGCGGAGCGCGCCGCGATGCGCCGCACTTCGTCGGCCTGTTCCAGCAGCCGCCGCGCCTCTTCGAGCAGCACGTTGCCCGCGTTGGTCAGCGCGACGGCCTTGTTGGTGCGTTCGAGCAGTTGCACGCCTAGTTGCTCCTCGAACTTGCGGATGTCGAAGCTCAGCGCCGGCTGCGAAATGAAGAGCCGGCGCGCCGCGCGCCCGAAGTGCAGTTCTTCCGCTACCGCCACGAAGTAGCGCAGTTGCTTGAGTTCCATGGCGGGCTCCTTCGGCGTTCTATCGATAGATGGCGCTTATCGTACATGACATCGGTTGTATTGGACCGTTATCGAAGCCGCGCCTAAGCTACGCCGAATCACAGAGCAAAACAGCACGGAGACAGCACACGATGAGCGATCGCCCCGCCTTCGCCACACCGGCCGCCCAGGCCCCGCAGGCCACCAGCGCCAGCGGCTCGGCCAACATTCCCGATAGCCGCGGCATCAACTTCTATACGAGCGACCCCGGCTTCGCGCCCCTTTTGCGCAGCTACCTCGGCGACGCCGCATTCAGCGCGATCGAAGCGCGTCTCGTCACGCTCGGCCAGCGCGCCTCCGACGAACTCGACGCGCTCGCGCTAGTCGCCGACAAGCATCCGCCGACGCTCGAACAGCGCACGCGCAGCGGCGAGGCGATCCAGCGCATCGACAAGCATCCCGACTATGTGGCGCTCGAACGAGTCGCTTACGCGGAGCTTGGCCTCGCCGCCATGAGCCATCGCGAGAACGCACCCGCGCCGCTCGTCAAATACGCGCTCACCTATTTGTTCGTGCAGGCCGAATTCGGTCTGTGCTGCCCCGTGAGCATGACCGACTCGCTCACGCGCACGCTGCGCCGCTTCGGCACGCCCGAACTCGTTGCGCGCTATTTGCCGATGCTCGCCTCGCAGGACTTCGACACGCTCTACCAGGGCGCGATGTTCATGACCGAACAGGCAGCGGGCTCGGACGTCGCGCGCATCGCCACTCGGGCCACGCGCGAGCGCGACGCGAATGGCGAGGACGTATGGCGTCTTCACGGCGACAAGTGGTTCTGCTCGAACGCCGACGCCGATCTCGCGATGGTGCTCGCGCGCCCCGACGACGCGCCGCCCGGCATCAAAGGCCTCGCGCTTTTCCTCCTGCCGAAAACGCTCCCCGACGGCACGCGCAACGCCTATCGCATCGTGCGCCTGAAGGACAAGCTCGGCAGCCGCTCGATGGCAAGCGGCGAGATCGTGCTGGAAGGCGCTCAGGCGTATCTAATCGGCGAGGTGGGCCGCGGCTTTCATCAGATGGCGGACATGATCAACATGTCGCGCCTGTCGAACGGCGTGCGCGCCGCGGGCCTCATGCGCCGTGCCGTAACCGAGGCGCTGCACGTGGCGCGCAACCGCGAGGCATTCAGCCGCAAGCTGATCGAAATGCCTTTAATGCAGCGTCAATTGCTCAAAATGATGCTGCCCGCCGAACAGGCGCGCTCGATGTTCATGCGCATCGCAACACTGCTCACGCGCGCCGACAAAGGCGACGAACTCGCAGCGAAGTGCGTGCGCATTCTCACCCCGCTCATCAAGTTCCGCGCCTGCCGCGACGCGCGCCGCGTGACCGGCGACGCCATGGAAGTGCGCGGCGGCGTGGGCTATATCGAGGAATGGAGCGACCCGCGCCTCGTGCGCGACGCGCATCTCGGCTCGATCTGGGAAGGCACGAGTAATATCGTCGCGCTCGATGTCGCGCGCGCGGCGAAACGCGAAGGCGCGCTCGAAGCGCTGACGCAGCACGTGCATGCGGAGCTTTCGGAAAGCGGCCTGCCCGAAACGAGCGCAGCGCTCCTGCGCGACGTGTTCGACCGCGCGGGCGCCGCGCTCGTGAGCGTGGCCGAATGCGGTCGTGACGAATCGGTGCGCCAGGCCGCGAGCGCGCTCTACCACGCCACCACTGCGGCCCTGATGGCCTGCGAAGCCGCGCAGATTTCGCACCATGCCCCTGATTATCGACGCCTCGCGCTCGCGCATCTGCTCGTGCGCCACAAGCTGCTGCCGCGCGACCCGCTCGCGCTCGACGAACGCGACGAAAACGCCACAACACTGCGCGCGCTCGTGGACGAACGCCCGCTGACGCTGGATCAAGCCATGCAACTCATGCCGGCGCACGGAGGCGACGCACGATGAAGGATTCCGAAGCAACCAAGGTGAACGGTGCGCTGCATGGCCTGCGCGTAATCGATCTGAGCCGCGTACTGGGTGGTCCATACTGCACCCAGGCGCTCGCCGACCACGGCGCCGAAGTCATCAAGCTCGAACCGCCCGATGGCGACGAAACGCGCGGCTGGGGCCCGCCCTTCGTCGGCGATACGGCGTCGTACTACGTGGGCGTGAACCGCAACAAGCAGGGCATCGCCGTCGATCTCTCGCGCGAAGAAGGCCGCGCGATTCTCTGGCAACTGCTCGAAGGCGCGGACGTGCTGGTCGAAAACTTCAAGCCTGGCACGCTCGCGCGCTGGGGCATGGACTACGAGCGCGATCTGCGCCCGCGCTTTCCCCGCCTGATTCACTGCGCGATTTCGGGCTTCGGCCCGGACGGCCCGCTCGGCGGCCTGCCCGGCTACGACGCCGTGATCCAGGCGATGGCGGGCCTCATGAGCGTGAACGGCGAGCACGACGGCCCCGCGCTGCGCATCGGCCTGCCGATCGTGGACATGGTCACGGGCCTGAACGCGCTCGCGGGCATTCTGCTCGCGCTGGCCGAGCGTGAAAAGAGCGGCCTCGGGCAGTCGGTGGATATCGCGCTTTACGATTGCGGCGTGTCGCTCCTGCATCCGCATCTGCCGAATTATTTTGGCAACGGCCGCACGCCGCAGCGCAGCGGCAACGCGCACCCGAATATCGCACCTTACGACAGCTATGACACGCGCAGCGCGCCCATCTTCCTCGCGGTGGGCAACGACCGCCAGTTCGCGAAGCTCTGCGCGCATCTGGGCGTGCCCGGCCTCGCCGACGACCCGCGCTTCGCCGACAACCGCAGCCGCTGCGCGCATCGCCCCGAACTCAAGGCCGCGCTCGAAGCACAGCTCGCGGCGCACGACTGCGAGCCGCTTGCGCGCGACCTGATCCAGGCAGGCGTGCCGTGCGGCCCGGTGCAGACCGTCGACGCCGTGGCCGCGCATCCGCACACGCAGCACCGCCGCATGATCGTCGAAATGGAGGGATATCGCGGCACGGGCGCGCCCGTGAAGCTCTCACGCACGCCGCCGACCTATCGCACGCGCCCGCCTGCGCTCGGCGCCGACACGCGCGCCGTCATGGACGCGCTCGGCATCGACGCCGACACGCAGCAACGGCTTTTCGAAGCCGGCATTGTCAAGGAGCCCGAAGCGACCGTAAGCGCTTAGCGTTTCATCGAACCCCAACGGAATACAGACCGGCCGAAGCCGGCTCAACCCGATCAAGGAGACATGCATGACCCGCACCGGCAACACCCCTGCGCGCCAGCCCGCCCGCGCCTCGCTCGCCGCCTTCGTCGGCACCACCATCGAGTGGTACGACTTTTATATTTACGCTACCGCTTCGGCGCTCATCTTCGGCAAGCTGTTCTTCCCCTCCCACGAGCCGTTCTACAGCACGCTCGCCTCGTTCGGCACCTTTGCGGTGGGCTTTTTCGCGCGGCCCTTCGGCGGGCTCGTATTCGGGCATCTGGGCGACCGCATCGGCCGCAAGAAGGCGCTCGTCGCCACGCTCTCGATCATGGGCGTCGGCACCGTGGGCATCGGCTTCTTGCCGACCTATGCGAGCGCCGGCGCGCTCGCCCCGGCGCTGCTCGTGCTGCTGCGCGTGGCGCAGGGCATTGCGATTGGCGGCGAATGGGGCGGCGCGGTGCTCATGGCGGGCGAGCATGCGCCCAAGGAAAAGCGCACGTTTCTCGCTTCATTTGCGCAACTCGGCAGTCCTGCCGGGCTGATTCTCGCGTTGCTGGCGTTTCGCAGCGTCGCGCATCTCGACCATGACGCGCTCTTTTCCTGGGGCTGGCGTTTGCCGTTCATCGCGAGCGCCGTGCTGCTCGTGGTGGGCCTGCTGATTCGATCGGGCGTGGGCGAATCGCCGGAATTCGAGGCGATCAAGACGCAGCGTCGAACTGCTTCGATGCCGATTGTCGAAGTGCTGCGCGACTCTTGGCGCGTCGTGCTGCTCTGCCTCGGCGCGAATGTGATCGGCGTGGCGGGAGCGTGGTTCGTCAACACCTTCATGCTGAATTACACGACGCAAACGCTCGGGCTCGACCGCGGGTTGATTCTCGACTGTCTGTTCGTCGTCGCGTTCATCCAGCTCTTTACGCAGCTCTTTTCCGGCTGGTTCGCGCAACGCGTGGGCGCCGGGCGCTTCCTCGTACTGGCCGCCGCGCTGGCCATGATTTCGCCTTACCCGATGTTCGTGCTCGTCTCCACGGGGCGGCCGGTCGCGATCGTGGTTGGCATTGCAATTGCCGTGATGTGCATGTGCAGCTCGTACGCGGTGATGGCGGGTTTCATGACGAATGCGTTCCCGGTGCGCGTGCGCTACTCGGCTATTTCGATCTCCTATCAATGTTGCGCGGCGCTCGCGGGCGGTCTCACGCCGCTCGTCGGCACGCTGCTCGCGCATGACTATCCGGGTCAGTGGTGGCCGCTGGCGCTGTTCTACAGCGGGCTTGCGGCCGTTTCGCTCGTGTGTATCGCGGTGCTGCAGCGCAAGCAGACGTCGGCCACGCAAAGCGATGTGGCGCTCGCGTTGCAGGATTGATGCGATCGCCTAAACGGTCGCTGCGATCGCCTCGATCAGCCCGTTCAGCGCAACGCGCCACGCTTCGCTGTTCGGGCCTTCAGTCAGCAGCGCGCCGACCACCTGCCGATGCAACGCATCGCGTTGCGCGCCCGCAGGCAGTATGTCGCCGAAGCCCGCCAGCGACATCGCGAGCGGCGCCTTGCCGCCCTCGCCTGCTTCGCTCGTCAAGGCACGCAGCAGGTCTTGCGCCGCTTCGGGCACGGCCGCGATCAAGAGCATGCGCTCTTCCCAGATCACAAAGCGGGCGAGCCGCGCAAGCACGCTTTCCGTTCCTGCGCCGCCCTCAGAAGTCGCGGCGAAAGCCGGCGTCGTGTCGAGCCACTCGATGAGACGCGCACCTTCCATCGGCTTGGCAATGACGTAGCCCTGCGCGCCGTCCACGCCGAGAATGGCGAGCGCGCGCAGGAGGTCGAGCGTGTCGACGCCTTCGGCAAGCACGAGCCTGCCGAGCGAATGGCCGAGGCGCGTCAACTGGTAGATCACGCGCAGCGTATTGAGCGCGTCGCCGCCGCTCACCTTCACCATCTCGCGGTCGAGCTTGATCCAGTCGAACGGCAATTCACGCAGACGCGTAAGGCCGCTATGTCCCGCACCGAGATCGTCCTGCGCGAGCAGCACGCCTAGCTCACGGAACTTCGCGAGAATGGCGCGCTGCCCCTGGCTCAGCGAAAGTGATTCGTTTTCCAGAACTTCGAGCGTGAGCCGCGCCGCCGGGCAACGGTGCGCGGCCAGCGCGGTGCGGGTGCTTTCGAAATAGCGGATGTCGTTGAGCGCCGCCGGCGGCAGGTTGATCGAGACATCGAGGTCGCGGCCTTCGGCGTACCAGCGTTCGCGGTCGGCGAGCGCCTGGTCGATGCCGCGCGCGAAGAGCGCGAGCAGATCGTCGGAGGAGAGCGCCGAGAGAAACTCGTCGGGCACGAGCAGGCGCTCGCCGTCGTGCAGGCGCGCCAGCGCTTCGACCTTGGTCGCCTTGCCCGTCGCCAGGCTGAGCAGCGGCTGGTAGTGCATTTCCAGCGCGCCGGTGCGCACGAGCGCCGCCCAATGCTGGCGCACGCTCACCGGCACCGCGGCGCTCAGGCCGTCGTTGGCGGGAATGCGCATCGCGGCACAGCCGAGCAGCGTTTGCAGCAAATCGACGAAGGCCACCTGGTCGGGCCCGACGAAGCCGCCCGGAAACGCGCTATACAAACTCAGCACGGCGAGCGGCGGCTGGCCGGGCGCGGCGAGCGGAATCGCCACCGAAGAGCGCACACCTTCGCGCGCCGCGAGATCGCGCCACGCCGCGACGAGCGGATCGGTCTGGTAGTTGACCACGCGCTCGGGCTTGCCGCTGCGCCACGCGCGCCCAATGGCGCCCTGCCCTTGCGGATGATCGGCGCGCACGCTGATTTCCTGGTCGTGCGCGGCGAGCACGTTGAGCATGCCGCCCTCCGTCTTGCCGCCCGCGCCGGCCTCGAAGTGAAAGATGCCCGCTTCGTCGGGACGACCGATGGTGCAGGCGCTCACTTCGCCATGCGCGGCCAGCGCGGCGATCACCTGATCGATGAAATTCGTGTAGCTGCCCGCTTCCCACACGAGACGCGTGATGCGCAACAGCGCCTCCTGCTGCGAGTCCTGCACGGCCTGATACGCCTTGAGTTGCCACGCGAGGTCGGAGGTCAGGCGGCGCGCGTAAAGCGAAAGCTGCTGCGTGCTCACGGTGCGGCCAACGTCCGCGTAGATCAGTTCCTGAAGAATGCCGCGGCTGCGCACGAGTTCTTCCTTGTCGAGCCCGACAATGGCGTGAATGCGGCCAATGCGCTGCGCCATTTCCTCGTGGGCGCGCGCGGTCAGGCCGAGATCGGCGAGGGCAAGGAGATTCTGGAGTTGGCGCGCCTTCAGGTGCGCGAGTTCCTCACCCGAAAGCATTTCGAGGATGCGGCGGGATTTGGGCAGGCGGCCCAGCTCCTCGTAGAAGCGGTTCACCACGTGGGCCGCGTGCACCTGCAGCGCGCCGATCAGCGTTTTCATCTTGGAGCCTTCGATATCACCGCCCTGGCGTCACGGCCCAGATGGACAAAATGAGCGGGGTGTCACGCCAGTTTCATGGCCGTTATGGTCATTAGCGGCCGCTCGAACAGCGATTCTGGCTCGCACAAAAGGAATGATACGTCATGCGCTGCCTGCGTCCGCGCGCGGTGGCATACATACGGCGGGGCATGCAGGCGCAGGAACCACGCTCAAAGCGGCGTGAGCAGCGCCTCGCCCGCGAAGTGCCGCGCCGCGTTCTCGGCAAAGTGGCGCACCGTGGCGGTGCGCACGTCGGGCGACGTGCCGGCCACGTGCGGCGTGAGCACGATGTTGTCGAGCCCGATGAGCGCAGCGGGCGGCTGCGGCTCGCCCTCATAGACGTCGAGCCCCGCGCCGCCCAGCGCGCCTGCCTTCAGCGCGAGGGCAAGCGCGGCCGTATCGACCACGCTGCCGCGCGAAACGTTGACGAGAAAGCCCTGCGGGCCCAGCGCGTCGATCACGTCGCGGTCGATCAGATGCTTCGTTTGCGCGCCGCCCGGCGTCGCGATCACGAGAAAGTCGCTCCATTGCGCGAGCGCCATCACGCTCTCGAAGAAGCGCGCCGCAGCGCCTTCGCGCGGCTTGCGATTGTGATAGCCGAGCTCCATGCCGAAGCCCGCCGCGCGCCGCGCGACCTTCTCGCCGATATGCCCGTAGCCGACGATGCCGAGCCGCCGCCCCGTGACCGTCGGGCGCATGGGCAGCGCGTCGCGCCAGACGCCGGTGCGGCACGCCGCGTCGAACTGCGGCACCGCGCGCACGGCCGCGAGCAGCAGCGCGAGCGCGTGGTCGGCCACGCAGTCGGCGTTGACGCCCGCGCCGTTGCACAGCGCGATGCCGCGCTCGCGTGCGTGGTCGAGCGCGATGTTCTCAAAGCCCGCGCCAAGCGCGCCCGCCAGTTCAAGCGCGGGCATGCGGTCGATTTCGCCGGCGGTGAGGCCCGTCGTGCCGTTGGTGAGCACCACGCGCACGTCCTTGCCGCGCTCTGCGACGGCATTGGCGCGCGCAGCAGCGTCGGGCGCGTAAATCACATCGAATTGTTCGCCGAACGCGGCGAGGTCTTCATCGGCAAGCAGAATCAGGACCAACAGGCATGGCTTCATCGTCGTGTAATCCTTGCGTGATTGTTTCGATGTGCGAATCGAATACCGCAGCGCCCGCGCGCGGACTTCACACGGCCGTCACATAGCGCGGCGGCAACACCTCCACGCGCGGCGCGGCAGCGGCGTCGCGCGCGGCGCGCATCTGGTCTGCAGGGCTCATGCCGAACAGGCGCTTGAATTCGCGGCTGAACTGCGAGGCGCTTTCATAGCCCACGCGCGTGGCCGCCGCGCTCACGGTCAGGCCGTCGTGGGTGATCAAAAGTCGCGCATGATGCAGGCGCGTGGTCTTCACGTACTGCATGGGCGAAGTCGACGTGACGGCCTTGAAGTGCGCATGGAAGACGGCAAGGCTCATGCCCGCTTCGGAGGCGAGCGTTTCGACGTCGAGGTCGCCGCGGTAGTCCGTGTGAATGCGCCGCAGCGCCTTCGCGATGCGCCCGAAATGATGCTGATGCGTGAGCGCTGCGCGAATCGCGTCGCCCTGCTCGCCCATGAGCACGCGGTAGCAGATCTCGCGCACGATCGACGGCCCGAGAATGCGCGCCTCGTGCGACTGTGCGAGCGCTTCGAGCAGGCGCAGCACGGCGTTCGAGAGCGTGGCGTCGAGCGGCGTGGCGTAGATGCCCGAGGGTTCGGACACGGGGCGGCGCGGGTCGTCGAGCGCCATGAGCAGCTCGGCGACGGTCGTGAGATCGACGCGGATCGAGATGGCCAGAATCGGCTTCTCGGGGCTCGCCTCGGTCTCGCATTCGAACGGCATCGGCACCGAGAGGACCAGATATTGCTGGGCGTCGTAGATGAAGACCTGGTCGCCGAGAAAGCCGCGCTTGCGGCCCTGGCAGACGATGAAGATGCTCGGTTCGTACATGACCGGCCGGCGTGGATGGCTTTCGCTCCCGCGATAGAGCCGCACGCCTTCGACCGGCGTGTCGTGCACGCCGTCGCGCTGCGTGAGTTGCATGAGCAGGTCGACCGTGCGCGCCTGCGTGGCGGCCGCCGGCGCGATGGCCGCCGCCGCGAGGGTTTTGACGTAGCCCATATCGGTTGTGCCCCAAAAGATGAAGTCAGGCAGAGAAACAGGCTTGCCAATCTATCACCGAACCTGCGGATGTGCTGCGCGCCAGGAGAATCAGGCAAGTCTTCGATAGCTTCAGGTATTCCCTGGGTGGGCCCCGATCCTTACGATGGGAACCCTGCCGCAACACCCACGCACTAGAGGAGCTACACCCTATGTACCCAACCTACGGATACGCCGCCCGCGACGCCGCCTCGCCGCTCGCCCCGTTCGAATTCCAGCGCCGCGACCTGCGCGAACTCGACGTCCGTATCGACGTGCTGTTCTGCGGCGTGTGCCACTCCGACCTGCACCAGGCACGCGACGAATGGCGCAACACGATTTATCCGGTCGTGCCGGGCCACGAGATCGTCGGCCGCGTGGCCGAAACCGGCACGGGCGTGACGAAGTACAAGGTCGGCGAACTCGTCGGCGTGGGCTGTCTCGTCGACTCGTGCCGCACCTGCCCGAGCTGCGCCGAAGGCCTCGAACAGTATTGCGAGAACGGCTGGGTCGGCACCTATAACGGCGCCGACCGCGTAAGCGGCGACATCACCTACGGCGGCTACTCCACGCAGCTCGTGGTGGACGAAGCCTTCGTGCTGCGCGTGCCGGAGAACCTCGAACTGGCCGCCGTCGCGCCGCTGCTGTGCGCGGGCATCACCACGTATTCGCCGCTGCGCACGTGGGGCGCGGGCCCCGGCAAGAAGGTCGGCATCGTCGGTCTCGGCGGCCTCGGCCATATGGGCGTGAAGCTCGCGCATGCCATGGGCGCGCATGT
The DNA here is from genome assembly GCF_038900775.1 of Paraburkholderia sp. JHI869. Classification (NCBI taxonomy): domain Bacteria; kingdom Pseudomonadati; phylum Pseudomonadota; class Betaproteobacteria; order Burkholderiales; family Burkholderiaceae; genus Paraburkholderia; species Paraburkholderia sp. JHI869. Next base: position 69,928 of record NZ_JAYMSC010000010.1, on the reverse strand, counting down.
GGTGCTGTTCACCACGTCGCCCTCGAAGATCGAAGACGGCAAGCGCCTCGGCGCGGACGAAGTCGTGATCTCGAAGGACCCGGAGCAGATGAAGGCGCACGCCAACAGCTTCGACCTGATCGTGAACACGGTGGCCGCGCCGCACGACCTCAACCCGTTCATCGAGCTGCTGCGCCGTGACGGCACGATGACGCTGGTGGGCGCGCCCGAGCACGATCACCCGTCGCCGCAAGTGTTCAACCTGATCATGAAGCGCCGCCGTCTGGCGGGCTCGCTGATCGGCGGTATTGCAGAAACCCAGGAAATGCTGGACTTCTGCGGCAAGCATGGGATTACGTCGGATATCGAAATGATCAAGATGCAGGACATCAACAACGCCTATGAGCGCATGCTCAAGAGCGATGTGAAGTACCGCTTCGTGATCGACCTCGATTCGCTGCGCAAGTAACACCGAAGCCCCGCGCACGCAGCGCGGGCAACCAGCGCCGCGCATTCAGACGTAACACCCTGCCCCGCCGGGCCATCCATTCCGGATGGCCCGCCAGCCCTTCCCCTTCGAGGCCTTCCTTTTTGGCCTCCCGCGGTTTTCCCGTAGGAGCCGGCGTCACATTCGACGCCGCCCAATCGTCATCGATGTTTAACCGCTGAGCGTCGCTTTCCGCGAGACGCCGGCACCGCGAAGCGCCTTCGTCGCTACGCGGCTCACCTGTTTCCTGCAGCAGCGCGGATTTCGTTCAAGCCTCAAGCCCATCGTTAGGAGCTCGCCCGTGATCGACCGCATCCAGGCGATGCGCACGTTCGTGCGTATCGTTGACACCAATAGTTTCACCAAAGCCGCGCAATCGCTCGATATGCCGCGCGCCAGCGCCACCACGCTGATGCAAAACCTCGAATCGCTGCTCGGCACGCAATTGCTCGTGCGCACCACGCGGCGCCTTTCGCTCACGCCCGAAGGCGCCGCGTACTACGAGCGCGCCTCGCAGATCCTCGCCGACATCGACGATGCCGAAGCGAGCGTGCGCCAGTCGCCCGGCGCGATCGGCGGCCGGTTGCGCGTGGAGATGCCGGGCCTGATCGCGAACGCGATCGTACTGCCCGCGCTCGACGACTTCCACGCGCGCTATCCGCAAATCGACCTCGTGATCGGCGTGAGCCTGCGCAACGTCGATCTCGTCGGCGAAGGCGTGGATTGCAGCATCCAGTTGGGCGAGCTGCCCGACTCGGGACTCGCGGCGCGGCGCCTCGGCGTGCTGGAGCACGTGACCTGCGCAAGCCCCGCGTACCTCGAGCGGCACGGCGCGCCGCAAGCGCTCGACGATCTCGCGCAGCACCCGGTCGTCAACTTCCTCTCGCCGCTCACGGGCCGCCCGTTCGAGTTCGACTTCGAGGTGGACGGCAGCCCGACCAAGGTGAAGGTGGACGGCTTCGTGCACGTCTCCGACGAGTTCGCCTACCTCACCTGCGGCCTGCAGGGCTACGGCCTGATCCAGCCGCCGCTGCTCGCGGCGCAGCCGTACCTGGACAGCGGCGCGTTGCGCGAGGTGCTGCCGCAGTGGAAACCGCTGCCCACGCCGGTATCGGTGGCGTTCGTGAAGTCGCGCCAGGTGTCGCCGCGCGTGCGCGCGTTCGTCGACTGGCTCGCGGAGCTGTTCGAAGACGCGGGTGCGGTCAACCGCGATCTCTCGCGCGTGCGGCAGTTATTGGGCGGGCTGCAGCCGGCGCCCGCCTGAGGTGAGGCGCGCTTTCAGCGCGGCCGGGTGAGCGTCATGCCCCGCCGCGCGTGAAAGCGCGCGACCGTCTCGTAGGGCAGCCAGACGTCCGCCTGATACGGCGCGATGCCCGACGGATTGTGGAACCAGACGCCACCGTCGCCGCGTCCGTGCAGCAGGATCAGGTGGCCGCCCTGGCCGGGATTGACCCGCTCCGGGTAGCGGATCTCGGGGCTCACGGAAACGATCGCGAGCGTGTCGGCGGCGATGCGCGCGGCGCTCGCCTCGATGTCCTCGTCGGTCATCACTTCCACGCGCACGCCGAACGCGGCTTCCACCCAGGCGGCGAACGGGCGGTAGATCAGCCCGTCCACGCCGCCATCTTCGCGCACGCGATAAACACCGTGCCGCAACGCCTCATCGAGCAACTGCGCACGCGGCGCATGCGCGACGCCCCAATAGTCGAGCGCCGATTCGAGGCAGGTCAGGCCGCACAGGCGCTTGGCCCAGAAGCGATATGCTTCGGCTTCGGTGAAGCCGCTCGCGCGCCAGTGCGGGTCCTCGCACGGGTCGGCGCCACGCTCGACGATGGGCGCCACCCAGTCGGCGCTGCCCCACTGGCTGTAATACGGCACGCCTCGATGGCGCCATGTCCCGCCGTTGCTCACGTCGTCCAAACGATACCCCTCGCCACAGTAAGGTTGATCCGCCGCGCTCGAGCGCCCGGCGTTCAAAATCGTGCATATTCGCAGGCAGGCGCCGTCCCCGCAATGCCGTGAATGCCGTAAGGCGCGCGTAAATGAAGCCGAATATACGCTTACATTCTCGTTATTCGGCGCCGCATTACGTTTAGCTAAAATAGCGCCAGCGCTTGGTATTTTATGCGTTTAGAATATCGTGCTCCCGAACGCACACCGCGCGAGGTCCGGTCATATCGGCTTCTCGACGCCAAGGCGCCAGGACACGATTAATCAGAAACTGAATCCACGAATCCCCCCTTTTGAGCAGTATGTCGAACGTTGCATACACAACCGACTCGGCCTCGGTGGCGGAGCGCGTACGCGAGCTGATGAGCCGTCACGGCATCGGCAAACGTCAGCAAACGACCGAGCTGTGCCGGATTCTTGACCTGAGCTTTTCACAAGGGCACCGCAAGCTGCGCGGCAACAGCCCGTGGACGCTCGCGCAAATCAAGAAAGTGGCCGAAGCGTTCGGCGAACCCGCGGGCCAGTTGTTTGGCGCGCAGTTGCTCGATCCCGGCATGGTCGGGGCGAGCGCTCAGGAGGCGACGCTCTGTGTGAGCGCCGCCGAGCTGCCGTGCACCGCGTGGATCGGCGCACCGGTCGAGGCGGGCAGCCGCCCCGACTTCGTCGCCTACGAGAAGCACGGCCAGTGGCGCGTCGTGCGCCCGGACGGCGCGCTCTACCAGAACGCGCGCGAGGTCCACAAGATCGAGATCTACCCGCGCCGCGCGGAGTCCGACAAGCCGCTCATCGCCGTGGTGGACGACGACCAGTCGTCCGCCGACAACCTGCGCGACTACCTGGAGCACAGCGGCTACACGGCGCTCGCGCTGTATGGCCTCGCGGCATTCAACGAAGCGCTCGAAAACAACGTGTTCGATGGCGTGGTGATCGATTGGCTGTTCGGCAGCCAGACTGCCGCCGAGGCGATTCGCAGCGTGCGCGCGTCCGAGAACCCCGATGCGCCCATCTTCGTGCTCACCGGCGAGCTGCTGACCGGCAAGGCCAGCGAGTCGGAGATCAGCCAGGTCGTGCGGCATTACAACGTGGCGTGTTACGAGAAGCCGGCGCGCATGGCGATTCTTGTTGCCGATCTTTCTAAGCGGCTTAATCGCGGGTGAGGCCTGCTCGGCGCTGGGTGGTTTTTGTTGTGGCTCCTGGCGCTTTGGCCTTTTCTTGATTTCGCGTCGGTCTGCCAGCGTTGCCCCTGTGAAATCAAGGAAAGGCCAAAGCGCCAGGAGCCACAGTCAAGCCGCCGCCCGCGGCACACTCAACGCCCGCTGCAACGCCACCCGCAGCACTTCGTAATGCACCGGCTTCGTGAGCCGGTCAAAGAACGGCGTACCCTCGCCGCCCGGCGAGTCCGCGGGAATCGCCGCCAGCCCCGCCACATCGGCGCTCACCGCGATCACACGCGGCTGCACAAGCACGTCCTGCGCCGTCTCGAGCCCCGCCACGAAGTCGTACCCGTCGCGCCCCGGCATGTGCAAATCGAGCAGCACCACGTCGCACGTCTCGCGTGCCAGCAGCGCAAGCGCACTGTCCGCGTCGCCGGCCGCGAGCGCACGGTAGCCCATGTGCGCGACCATCTCGCATAGCGAATCGCGCACGAGCGGGTTGTCGTCCACGACGAGCACCTGCGGCAACGCCCGCGCGGGCAGCGCCGCTTCGGTCACCGCCGCAGGCGCCGGCGGCTCGACCGGTGTGACCGGAATGCGCACGGTGAACGTCGTGCCTTTGCCCACGCGGCTTTGCGTCTCGATCGTGCCGCCGAACAATTCGACGAGGCCCCGCACGATCGCGAGTCCCATCCCCGCGCCTTCGTAGCGCCGCGAGCGCGACGTGTCGAGCTGCGTGAACTCCTTGAAGATGAGCGGAATCTGGTCCGCCGCCACGCCCGGCCCCGTGTCGCCGACGACGATCACGAGCGTGTCGCCGCCAGCCGCCCGAGGGCCGCTTTCGTCGCCTGTCACCGGCCGCGCGACCCGCGCGGGCGCCTGCAGCCAGAATTCGAGCCGCACCTTGCCGCGCTCCGTATAGCGGATCGCGTTCGTAACGAGGTTGCCCGCGATCTGGCGGATACGATGCGGGTCGGCCACCACGCGCCGCTGCGGTCCCACCCAAGCGTGCTCGAACACGAGCCCGCGCGAGCGCGCCGCCTGCTCGTTCTCGTCGACGATCGACTGCAGCAGGTCGCGCGGCTCGAACTCTTCCTGACGCAATTCGAGCTTGCCCGCGCCAAGACGCGCGTAGTCGGTGAGATCCTTCATCTGCGCTTCGAGCTGGCGCGCCGCGGTTTCGAGGCGAAGGATCACCTTGCGGTCGGCTTCCGAATGCGAGTTGAAGCCGAGCAGTTCGATCGACGAGACGATGGCGTGCAGCGGCGTGCGCAGTTCGTGGCTGATCATGCCGAGGAACGCGTCCTTCGCCATGCTCGCCTCGCGCGCGGCGCGGCTCGCCTGGTGCTCTGCTTCGAGCGCCGCGTGCTGCTGGTGCAACAGGCGCGTGCGCCGGTAGCCGTTCATCACGAGCAGCACGCCCGCCGCCGCCGAAAGCACGAGCAGCACGAGCCCCGACGCAAACAGCTCGCGCCGCTTGGCGATGAAGTCGTGCCGGATCGCCTCGCGCTCGGTCACGTCGGCGAAACGCCGGTTCAGCGCAAGGTCGGTCACCTGGGTCCAGTGCAGGTCGAGCGCCATGAGCATCGGCACGGCGCGTTCGGGGTTGTCCGCGAGCGTGGCGATTTCGGCCTCGAATGGCGAGATCGTCGCAGCCAGTATGGCGAGATCGGCGTCCTGGTGGCGCTTGAGGCCCGGCGTCGAATCGAGCGAAAGCGTCGAGCCCTTCATCACGTTGAGCTTCGACTGGAGCACCTCGTAGCGCAGCCGCACCTTGTCGAGATCGCGGTCGATGCCGTCCGCGAACATCAGCAACTGGCTCTCGAAGCGCGCATAGGCGATCTGGAGCTGCGCGGCGTCCCAGTACAGGCCGTCGTAGTTGCCCGTGATGCGCTGCACGACCTGCGGATTGAGCAGGTTCGCGTAAAGCAGATAGCCGACCGCCACCACGGGCGGCGCAAGCGCCGCCATCCAGATGATCGCCTGCAGCAGGCGTCGCAAGGGACGTTGCATCAACCGCTACTCACCGCTTGATCGTCATCGACTTGATCTGCCACGCGAACTTCGAGTCGCCGGCCGCGCCGTCGAGCTCAAGCGGATGCTGGTCGCGTGGATAGATCAGGAATAACGGGCCGAAATTGCTCACTTTCAGGCGCTGGCCGTTCATCTCGTAGGCGATCACCACGCCATAGCGCGCGGCGTCGGCCACGGGCACGACGCAGGTGTAGTCGTCGAGCGTGTGGATCTCGATCTGGCTGCCGTAAGCGCCCACGGCCTTGAGCACGTCCGAGAGCAGCGGGCCCGTGAAGGTCGAGCGCGGCGTCCAGGTTGTGGCCGTCGTGATCGAATGCGCGGGCAGCGCGAGCAGTTGCGCCTCGCTAAAGTGATACGCCGTATGGGCCGCGTTGTTGGTCACGCGCACCTCGCCGTCCACGTCGAGCGAGAGCGAACCCGCAGGACCCGCATGTGCAAATTGAGGCATCGCGCCCGCGAGCGCGAACCCCGCCACGGCGGCCCAGCGCCGCCAGCCTGGCCATCCCATCCAATGCCACATCTTGCCCGAGCCCTTTCGCGCGATGATTCGCGTCGTTGTCGTGTGTCTTTGCGCGGCGCTGCGCCGCGTTTTCCAGCTGCTTTTTGCACTCTCTCCAGCGCTTTCCCGCTACCGGCGCCCGCCATGCCAGCAGGCGCTGGTGAGCATAGGCATAATATCGTCAAACATTGTGCTGACAATAGCCGTCTTTTTCTCGTACACAGCTATCGGAAACGTGTGTTGCGCATTTGCCGCGCATTTGGCCGCCACGTGCTTCGTCACCCATTTCACCCCATGGATAAACCTGTCGTTCCGCTCACCTACGAACAGCTCGATCACTGGGTCGAGTCGCTGCAACCGCTACTGATCGCGGAGGAATTCGACCTCGTGGTCGGCATTTTGCGCGGCGGCGCGCCGCTCGCATTGATGGTTTCGCACGCAACGGGCGCGGGCGTGGCGTTCCTGCGCTATGACCGCGCAACGCGCGAAGTGCGCTGGGACTCCACGCTGCCGCTTCCCGAGCCGGGCTCGAAAGTGCTGCTCTGCGAGGACATCGCGGGGCGCGGCCATACGCTCGTGGACTGCATCGCGTTTCTGAGCGAGCACGGGCTCGTCGTGCGCACGCTCACCGGCGCCTATGACGACCTCAGCCGTTTGCGCCCCGATTACTCGATCGACGCCAGCGGCTATTTCGCGCTCTTCCCGTGGGAGCGCCAGGCCTACACCGACCGCTATCGCGCCGACTGGATCCGCGAGGGCGAAGGCGAAGGCGCGCGCATGGCCGACGACCACGAATACGCCGTCTACGCCATCGATCTCGACGGCGTCCTGCTCCCCGACATTCCAGTTGCGCGCTACGACGAAGACCTCGTCGCCGCGCTCGCCGAGCGCGATGAGCTAGTGCCGTTCGAGCGCCTGCCCGGCATCGACCTGAAACGCACGCGCGCGATCATTACGGGGCGTCCCGAGATCGACCGCGAGCGCACGCTCGCGTGGCTCGAACGCCACGGCTTCGGGCACCTCGAACTCATCATGCGCACGCCGGACGAGCACGACGACACCGCCGCGGCCGTGGCGGCGCACAAGGCCGCGGCGGCCATTCGCAGCGGCGTGACGCACTTCATCGAGAGCGATCCGGTCCAGGCCATCCTGATCGCCCAGAGCGCGCCGCTGTTGCGCGTGATCTGGTGGAACGCCCAGGCGCGCACGGGCACGCTGATCGGCGCCTCGGCCTGGAGCTGAGCGGGAAAGCCCTCAGACGCCGCCGCGCTGCGCTTCGATGAACCGGGCGGCGCGCGGCGACGCCACCACGATGAGCTTCATGGCCGCACGCGTCGCGCCGACGAAGAGCTTGCGCGCGGCGCGCTCGTCGAACGCCTCGAAATCGACCTCGGTCAGGATCACGCACGGCGCCGACTGCCCCTTGAAGCGGTAGATCGAATCGAGCAGCACGTCGCCCTCGCGGTACTGCGGATTGCCGAACAGGTCGTATTGGCCCGTGAAGCTGCGCAGCCGGTGCGGGCCGAGCTGATCGAGCGTCGTGAACAGCGAATGCTCGCGCCCGCGATACGACAGCACGACGATGTCCTGTTTGCGAAAACCGAGCGAAAGCGCCTGCGTGATGGCGCGCTTGGTCGCCAGAACCACGCCGGGCTCGGCGCCGGGTTCGGTTTCATGCTCGTCCCAGCTCGCCACACTCACTTCTGAGCCGTCGAACGGACTGCCCGCCGCAAGCTGCGCGATGGCAGGCACGGTCGGCCCGGCCACCTCGCGCAGGAACGCCAGTATGTCGCGCGGGCTGCGGTAATTCGTGTTCTCGCGCAGCACGGTCCAGCCTGCCAGCGCGAGCGGCTCGCGCACATACAGGTTCTGCAGCGGATCTTCGAGCCACCACCACGCGGCGCCTGGCCGCAGCAGACGCTCGAGCGCGCCGACCCACGGCTCGTGGAAATCCTGCCCTTCGTCGACGATCAGCACGTCGAACTGCCAGCGCTCGGCAATCGGCATCTCGCCGAAGCGCCGGACGAGATCCTCGAACGCCCCGGGGCGCTCGAAGTCGGGCACGTGGCCGCCGTCACGCGCGACCCAGTCGCATAGCTGGTGATAGGTCGCGACCTTCGCCTCGGGCGGCGCGAACTGCGCGATGTGATCCGCGAGCGGCCGGTTGAAGCACACGTAGAGCGTGCGCGCGCCGCGCGCCGCCGCGTCCTTCATGACCTGCACGGCCAGTTGCGTCTTGCCCGAACCCGCCGTGCCGATCACGCGCAGCCGGAACGGCGCGAATTCGAGCCGCCGCGCCCACGTTGCAAGACCGCCCGCGAGCCGCGTGACGAGCGTGCCCGCCGCGCCGACCAGCGCGCTGGTGTCGGGCGTGAGCGACAGTTCGTCGGAGAGAAAGTGGTGGATCTTCGCGGCGCACGGCAGGCGCGGCTCGTCGGCGGGCATGGCTTCGAGCACGATGGCGGCGAGCTGCGTCTTGCGCGTGGCGTCGACGATGCGCGCCGGGTTCACGCCCGCGATGGCCGGGTCGCGCACCACGTGGTCGGGGCAGTAGAACAGTTCTTCGAGCACATAGGTGCCCGCGCCGAACGTTGCGGTGAAGCGCCGGTGCAGCCCTTCGACCGTGCGCGCCAGCGCGATCGCCACGTTGCGCTCGGTTTGCATGTACGCCTTGACGAGCCCGCCCGGCGTTTCGCGCAGAAAGCCCGTTTTCTGCTCGACGATCATCACGCGCCCGGCCGGGCTCACGATCACGAAATCGGCCTCGCCGAACACCGAAAAGCCTTCGGAAAGGCGCGTCCAGTGCACACCGTGATAGACGGTGTAGCCGTTCGGCAATCCGCGGGCGAGCGCGGCGAGCGTTTCGCGCTCGCGCGCGGCGGCGCCGGTGGCTTCGAGATGCTGCCAGTCGTCGGGGACAATACGGGCCATGGGCGGGTCTCGGGCGTGGGTTGGGAGTCGAGGCGGTGCGGCGCCGCACGGAATCGAGAGAGCGGTGCCGCACAAATCTGCACGAATGGGGCGCGGCGGCGGAACTCCCGGCGCCGCGCAGCGCCTATTCTACGAAATGCCTGCCCGCACAAAAAACCGCGCGAGAATCGTGTATCGTGGCGGCCAACGCCAGGCTTGACCCTTTTTCCCCTTGCAAGGAGTACGCGCCAGATGATCACGATCTGGGGACGCGCCAATTCGGTGAATGTCCAGAAAGTCCTGTGGTGTTGCGATGAACTCGTGCTGCCGTTCCAGCGTATCGACGCGGGCGGCTCATTCGGCCATCTCAACGAGCCCTCCTACCTCGCCATGAATCCGAACGGCAAGGTCCCGACGATCACCGACGGCACGTTCGTGTTGTGGGAGTCGAACGCGATCCTGCGGTATCTGGCGATGGAGTACGGTCCCTCGAGCCTGCTCTACCCGACCGACCCGAAGGTGCGCGCCTCGATCGAGCGCTGGCTCGACTGGTCGATGGGCACGCTCGCGCCCGCCGAGCGCCCGGTGTTTCTCGCGCTCGTGCGCACACCGCCCGAAAAGCGCGACACCGCGAAGATCGCCGCCGATCTCGATCAGCTGACCCCGCTCTGGAGGCTGCTCGACCACCATCTGCAAGGCCGCTTCTTCCTGGAAAACGAGCGCTTCTCGCTCGCGGACATCGTGCTTGGCGCGTTCGCGCGGCGCTGGTTCGGGCTCGAAGGCGTGGAGCGCGAGCCGCTGCCGAATCTCGAGCGCTGGTATCAGCGCATCGCGCAGCGCCAGGGGTTTCGCAAGTACATCGATCTGCCGCTCACCTGAAACTCACCTGAGCGGCCGCTCCACGGCGGCGCGGGCGGGCCGGCGGCGCGCCCCGTATAATCGCAGGCATGAAGACAGCAAAACCGTCACCGGACGCCTCGGCCCTGCATAGCCACACCGAGGCGCACGACCACGCACACGATCACGGCCACGCACACTCGCACGACGGCGCCCAGGGCGCTTCGCTCGAGTCCGCGCTCGCGATGGCCGAGGCCTATTGCCGCGAACGCGGCGAAAAGCTCACGCCGATCCGCCGCAAGGTGCTGGAGTTGCTGCTCGCCTCGGGACGCGCGACCAAAGCGTATTCGCTGCTCGACGAAATGCGCCAGATCCACCCGGGTTCGGCGCCACCCACGGTCTACCGGGCGCTCGACTTCCTGCTGTCGGCGGGGCTCATTCATCGCATCGAGTCGATCAACGCGTTCGCCGTGTGTCACGACCTCACGCAGTGCCAGCACGGCATTCTCGTGGTGTGCCAGCAGTGCGGCAACGTCACCGAATTGCACGAGCCGAAGCTGCGCCAGGCGCTCGTCGCGCAAATCGAGGCCGCGGGATACCGGCTTGCGGGCGATGGCATCGAACTCAAGGGTCTGTGTGCGCAGTGCCAGACTGCCCAGGCTGCACAAACTGCACAACCCGGCGCCGTGGCAGCAAGCGAAGCCGCCGCGCCGTCCTCGTCCCTTAGCTAAGCGTCTTGCCCGCCGTTCAGTGCGGGTAATCGCAGGCAACGGCGCAACCGCGCCGCCTGTCGCGGCGCTCAGCCCCTCAGCACCCGCACGTTTCCCGCCTCGCTACGCGCGCTGCGTCACAGCGACTGGCGCGCGTCGTCGATCGCGTCGCTCAGCAGCGTCACGAGTTCGTCCGGCCGCGCCGGCTTGGTCATGAAGTGCTGGAAGCCTTCGCCGATGCTGCGCAATCGCCAGCTTTCGTCGGTATGGCCCGTGAGCGCGACCGCGACGGTCGGTGCGTGATCGCCGCGAATTTCGTAGTCGCGCAGACGTTGGATCAGGTAGAAGCCGTCCATGGCCGGCAGGTCGAGATCGCAGACCACGGCGTCGGGGTGCAGGCTCAGGGCCGCTTCGACGCCCGTTTCGGCGTCTTCCACGGCCACGACGTTTGCACCCTCCGCCTCGAGCAGCGAAGTCAGTGACGCCCGGCTGTGCGGGTCGTCTTCGACGAGGACGATGGTCGTCCGGTCGAGCTTGTGTACTGCGTTCATTGTGTTTGCTTACATGCCTTTCTGTCTGTCAGGCCGAGTGCCGCGAGGCTGCGAGCCCGGTGTGATGCTGGGCGCACGGTTGCGCGGTGCCGTCCTGATAGAGCAATCTTAATGCCGTCCTGTTGCAGCGTGCTGCAAGCGCGCCCATCCGCGCCGCGCACGATAGCTGCATCACAAGACAGCCCGATGACGGCCGCGTTCACGCCTTGCCGCCCTGTTTTACACGCTGTTTCGCGTCTGGTTGCGAAGCGGCAAGGCCCTTGGCCTTGCCGGTTTGCGCATAGGCTTCGAGTGCACGCTGGCGCGCCAGTTCATGCTCGACGACAGGTTCTGGATAATTCTTGCCAAGGCTCACGCCCGCCGCTTCGAGTTGCTGCGCGCCGGCCTTCCACGGCTGGTGCACGAGCGCATCGGGCAGGCCCGCCAGCTCCGGCACCCAGTGCCGCACGTAGGCGCCGCGCGGGTCGAACTTCTGGCCCTGCAGCACCGGATTGAAGATGCGGAAATACGGTGCGGCGTCCACGCCCGAGCCGGCCACCCACTGCCAGTTGGCCGGGTTGCTGGCCGGGTCGGCATCGATGAGCGTGTCCCAGAACCAGGACTCGCCCGCGCGCCAGTCGATCAGCAGATGCTTGCTCAGGAACGACGCCACGACCATGCGCACGCGGTTGTGCATCCAGCCCGTGTGCCAAAGCTCGCGCATGCCGGCATCGACGAGCGGATAGCCGGTCAGCCCGCGCTGCCATGCGCGCAGTCCAGCGGCGTCCTTGCGCCACGGCATGGCGTCGAAAGCGGGACGCAGATTGCGCGTCGCCAGATCGGCGTAGTGAAAGCGCTGGTAGTGGCAGAACTCCCGCCAGCCCAGCTCGCTCCCGAACTTTTCCGCACTGGTCGCGCGGCGAGCCGACCCGCGGCCGTGCGCGTGCTGCGCCGCCTTGAGCGCCGCCCAGATCTGGCGCGGCGAAATGGCGCCGACAGCGAGATACGGGGAGAGGCGGCTCGTGGCGGCGTCGCCGGGTTCGTCGCGCTCGCCGGCGTAGGCGTCGAGGTCGGTGGCGAGGAACGCGCGCAAGCGTTCCAGCGCGGCTTCCTCACCCGCTGGCCAGGCTGCGCGCAAGCCGCCCGACCAGTCGGGCGCGCGAGGAGCCAGGCCGAGCGCGTCCAGTTTCGATGCGCGTTGGGTAAGACGTGCTGGCAGCGATTGAAAAATCAACCGTTCCGGTTCGCCTTGCGGCGGCGGCGGATCGCCCATGCGCAGGCAAGCGCGCCAGTAGGCGCTGAAAACCCGGAACGGTTCTCCGGACTGATTGAGCACCGTCCACGGCTCGTTGAGGAGCTGACCGTTGAAGCTCTCGACAGTCACACCGCGCTCGCGCAGCGAGCTTTTGAGGGCGCGATCCACCTCGCGTTGCACCGCGCCGTACCGGCGATTCCAGTACACGGCTTGCGCGCCGGTCTCCGTGACGAGGGCGTCGAGCATTGCCGCTTCGTCGCCCTGCAAGAGAAGCAGGCGGCCGCCGCGAGCAGCCAACGCCGCTTCGAGCGCGCGCAGCGTCTCATGACGCCACCAGCGCGCCGCACCGCCCTCAGGGCGTTCGCCCGAGGCTTGCGGATCGTGTATCCAGACGCAGATCAGCGGAAAGCCGCTCGCCGCGGCCTGCGCGAGCGCGGGCTGATCGGCGAGCCGGAGATCGTCGCGAAACCAGACGATGGCGGGCGCTTGACGGGAAGACGCGGCTGAAGCGCGCGAAGAAGCAGCAGAAGAAGAAGGCAGACCGGACCTCGACCGGGAAACATTCGCGCGGCACTGCGCACGGGCCGTGCCGCAAAGGTCACGGAGCGTACCACGGCGCGCCGCGGCGCTTAATCCGTATCAATGCCCGTATCGGCGCTTGCGGCGATGCGCGCCGGTCCCACGCCCTGCGTGATGAGCGCGACCGCATGGCGCGCGATCGTCTCGATATCGACATGAGGTTGCGCCGCGTCGCCGCGCCACATCTGGCTGGTGGCGAGCGGCAGCAGCGTGAGGCCCATCAGCGACTGGAACAGCAGCGAAGGCTCCAGCGCCGCGTTGAGCCGGCCCTCGCGCTGCCAGCGTGCAATTGCCGTGTGGGCCTTTTCCTGGTGCTCGCGGCCCAGGCGCTCGAGCATGCGCTGGCGCAGCACGCCGCCCTCGCTGATGACGTCGCGCACCCACAGCGGCGGAAACCACGGATTACGCTGCCCCACCGCCACGAAGCGCTGCGCCAGCGCGGTGAGCGCGGTGACGGGATCGTCGGGATGCTCCGCGAAGATGTCGCCAAGCGCTTCTCGCAGCGGCACGAAACGCTCCTCGATCAGCACGTCGATCAGTTGATCGCGCGTCTTGAAGTAGTAGTGGACCATCGCGGGCGTGACGCCTGCCTCGCGGGCGATAGCCGCCAGCGATGTGTCGAGGATGCCCTGGCGCGCGAACAGCGCGAGCGCGGCGTCGATCAGACGCGCACGCTGCTCCGCCCCGCCCACGCCGCCACTCGGCCGCCCGGGCCGGCGCGCGGCGGGCCGGCCTGGCGCACCGCCTGCACTGTCGAGGGAGGATTCAGGCGCTTTCATAGGCGTTGTATCTCGTAACGAATTGAATTTTGACCAACTGGAACAATTGTCCTAATATTAACCTCCGAATTAATTAATTTCAAGACAGATGGATACGATGGAACCCAGCACGAAACACCCTGTGCCCGCCACGGCGGGGGCGATGGCGTCGGGCCCGGCGGTCGCCGACAGCGGCGGCCATCCGCCTGTCCGGCTGCTGTTTCCGGCGCTCCTGCTCGTCATGCTGCTGGCCGCGCTCGACCAGACCATTGTCTCGACGGCGCTGCCCACCATCGTCGGCGAGCTGGGCGGGCTCGACCGGCTCTCGTGGGTCGTCACGGCCTACCTGCTCACTTCGACGATCGTCGTGCCGCTCTACGGCAAGTTCGGCGACCTGTTCGGCCGCAAGATCGTTTTGCAGGCCGCCATCGTCATCTTCCTGATCGGTTCGGCGCTGTGCGGCGTGGCGCAGAACATGGAACAGCTCATCGTGCTGCGCGCCCTGCAAGGCATTGGCGGCGGTGGCCTCATGGTCGTGACGATGGCCGCCATCGGCGACGTCATCCCGCCCGCTGAGCGCGGCAAATATCAGGGCATGTTCGGTGGGGTGTTCGGCATCGCCACCGTGATCGGGCCGCTGCTCGGCGGTTTTCTCGTCGAGCATCTGTCGTGGCGCTGGATTTTCTACATCAACCTGCCGCTCGGTGCGATCGCGCTCGTGGTGATCGGCGCGGTGTTCAAGCCGCGCGCCGCGCACGTGAAGCACGTGATCGACTATATGGGCGCGGGCTGGCTCGCCGCCGCCCTCACCTGCCTGATCCTCTTCACGAGCGAAGGCGGCTCGCTCCTGCCGTGGACGTCGCCCACGCTCTGGCTCACGCTGCTGCTCGGCGTCGTGGCCGTCGCGGGCTTCATCCACGAGGAAAAGCATGCGGCCGAGCCCATCATTCCGCTCGAACTCTTTCGCCAGCGCACCTTCGTGCTGGCGAGCCTGATCGGCTTCATCGTGGGCGTGTCGCTGTTCGGCTCGGTCACGTTCCTGCCGCTTTACCTGCAGGTCGTGAAAGGCTCGACGCCCTCGCAGGCCGGCATGCAGATGCTGCCGATGATGGGCGGCGTGCTGGTCATGTCGATCATCACGGGGCGCATCATCAGCAAGATCGGCAAGTACCGCATCTTCCCGATTGCAGGCACGGCGCTCGTGGCCGTGGCGATGATATTGCTGGCGCGCCTGCAGATCGACACGCCGGTTCACCGCATGTATCTCTACATGGGCCTGCTCGGCTGTGGACTCGGCATGGTGATGCAGGTGCTGATTCTCGCCGTGCAGAACGCCGTGGAGTTTCGCCACATGGGCGTGGCCACTTCGGGCGCAACGCTGTTCCGCTCGATTGGCGGCTCGGTGGGCGTAGCCGCGTTCGGCGCGGTGTTCTCGCATGGGCTGAACGCGCGGCTCGAAAAGGTGCTCACCGCCGACGTGCAACTGCCGCAGCCGCTCACGCCCGATGTGATCCACCATCTGCCGCCCGTGCTCCACGCGCAGTATCTCGATGCCTTCGCCGGCGCGCTGCACACGGTTTATCTCGCGGCTGCGATCGTGGTGGTGTTCTCGTTCGTGCTGTCGTTGCTGCTGCGCGATGTGCCGCTGCGCAAGCAGCATTGATTTGAGCGCGTTCGACGCGCATCTTTCCCCTCCAGCCAGCGGGTTCCCGCTGGCTTTTTTATGCCCAAAACCGGCGTTGGATCGGCCTAATGGGGCCCGTTCGCATCGTTATTACATTTTCCACACATTTAATTACAGTTAGCTAAAATCGCGGGCATCGCGCGCCGGGACCCGGCGGCGCGCGTTCCAACTCTCGCGACGGCTGCATGACGGCCGCTCGCCATAAAACACACAACCAGGAGAAGACCCGCCCATGGACGTCCAGACCGACCAAACCACGCTATCCGCGCAAGACACGAGGCGACGCGTATTCGCCATCGTCGGCGCCTCGTCGGGTAATCTCGTCGAGTGGTTCGACTTCTACGTTTATTCGTTCTGCGCGCTGTACTTCGCGCCCGCGTTCTTCCCGAGCGGCAACACCACCACGCAGTTGCTCAACACCGCCGGCGTGTTCGCCGCGGGCTTCCTCATGCGCCCGATCGGCGGCTGGCTGTTCGGCCGCATCGCCGACCGCCACGGCCGCCGCACCGCGATGATGATCTCGGTGCTCATGATGTGCGGCGGCTCGCTCGTGATCGCCATGCTGCCCACCTACGCGCAGATCGGCGCGTTCGCTCCGTTCCTGCTGCTGCTCGCGCGCCTCTTCCAGGGCCTTTCGGTGGGCGGCGAGTACGGCACGAGCGCGACCTACATGAGCGAGGTTGCGCTCAAGGGCCGTCGCGGCTTCTTCGCGTCGTTCCAGTACGTCACGCTGATTGGCGGCCAGCTTTGCGCGCTGCTCGTGCTCGTGATCCTGCAGCAGACGCTTTCCACGGAAGAGCTGAAGGCCTGGGGCTGGCGCATTCCGTTCGTGGTCGGCGCGTTCGCCGCGCTGATTTCGCTCTACCTGCGCAAGTCGCTCGACGAAACCTCGACGAGCGAATCGCGTCACAAACGCGACGCAGGCACGATTCGCGGCGTGTGGCAGCACAAGGGCGCGTTCTTCACGGTGGTGGGCTTCACCGCAGGCGGCTCGCTGATCTTCTACACGTTCACGACCTACATGCAGAAGTACCTCGTGAACACGGCCGGCATGCACGCGAAAACCGCCAGCAGCGTGATGACCTGCGCGCTCTTCGTCTACATGCTGATGCAGCCGGTGTTCGGCGCGCTGTCCGACAAGATCGGCCGCCGTACGTCGATGATCCTGTTCGGCTCGCTTTCGGTGCTCGGCACGGTGCCGATCATGCACGCGCTCAAGGACGTGTCGAGCCCGGTGACCGCGTTCGTGCTCATCATCGTCGCGCTCGCCATCGTGAGTTTCTATACGTCGATCAGCGGTCTCATCAAGGCCGAGATGTTCCCGCCTGAAGTGCGCGCGATGGGCGTCGGCCTCTCGTACGCCGTGGCCAACGCGCTGTTCGGCGGCTCGGCCGAATATGTCGCGCTGTGGTTCAAGTCGGTCGGCAGCGAAACCACGTTCTACTGGTACGTTACGGCGATCTGCGCGGTCGCGCTCATCGTGTCGTGGCGCATGCGCGACCCGGGCAAGGAAGGGTATCTGCGCCACGAGCCGTGATGCCCCCGCGTGGCGCGGCCATGGCCTGGTTCAGACCGGCTGCGCCACCCGCTCCATCGCACGCTGCAACGTTTCGTAGACCTTCGGACGATTGCACTGCGAAACGTTGAAACGCAGAAAATCGCCCGCGCTGCGCGACACGCTGAACACGTTGCCCGGCGCGAGCACCACGCCTTCCACCAGCGCCTCGCGCGCGATCTGGGCCGCGTCGAGTCCGTCCGGCAATTGCGCCCACACGAAGAGTCCCGCTTGCGGACGCGTCCATGCGCTCAGGCCGAGCGCCGAAAGACGGCGCAGCGTTTCGCCCATGGCGTCGGCAAGTTTCGCGCGCAGGCCGTCCAGGTGCCGCCGATACGTGCCGTCCACGAGCAGGCGGTGCACGAGTTCCGCCACCATCTCCCCGTTGCCGAACGAGACCGCGAGCTTGAGATCGACGAGCGGCTCGATCCAGTCGGCGCGCGCCGCGATGAAACCGCAGCGCGCCGCCGCCGACATCGTCTTCGAGAAGCTGCCGATGGTGACCACGCGCGCGAGCCCGTCGAAGGCTGCAAGGCGCGGCGCGGGCTCGTTCTCGAAGTCGGCGAAGATGTCGTCCTCGACGATCAGCAGGTCGTGTTCCTCCGCAAGCTTCAGCAGTCGATGCGCAACGGCGGGCGCGAGCGTCGCGCCGGTGGGGTTGTGGACCGCCGAGTTCGTCACGTAGAGACGGGGGCGCGATTCGGCCAGCGCGCGCTCGAACGCGGCGAGATCCGGGCCGGTCGGCGTGTACGGCACGCCCACCACGCGCACGCGGTGCGCACGCAGCAGCGCCTGGAAGTTGAAGTAGCACGGGTCGTCCACGAGCACGGTGTCGCCCGGCTCCAGCAAAAAGCGGCACAGCAGGTCGAGCGCCTGGGTGCCGCCGTCGGTCAGCACGATCTGCTCGGGCGCGGCCTCCACGCCGTGCTGGCCGAGCCGCCAGGCGAGCTGCTGGCGCAGCGCGGGCAGGCCGAGCGGCGTCGCGTAATCGGTGAGCGGCGCGCGCGGGTCGCGGGCGATGGCGCGCAGCGCACGCCGAACCGCGTCCTCCGGCAGCCACGAGGCGGGCAGCCAGCCGCAGCCGGGGCGCAGCGCATCCGCCTCGGTCTGCAATGACTGGCGCGTGAGCCAGAGCGGATCGATCTCGCGGTCGAGCTGCGGGCCTAGCGCGGCAAGCGCGAGCGGCGGCGCGTGCCCGGCCACGAAAAAGCCCGCCCCGCGCCGCGCGACCAGTACACCTTCGGCGACGAGACGCTCGTAGGCCTCCACCACCGTCGAATTCGACACGCCTAGCTGCTCGCTCATCGCCCTGATGGACGGCACGCGCGCGCCCGCGGCCAGCGAGCGCGCGGCGATGCGCTCGCGCAGCGCCTGCATCACCTGCTCGACGCGCGTCATGGGCAAGGCTTGCGTTCTCGCTCTGTCTTTCATCTGTACTGCTCCGTGTTCAATACAGTTTGAACAGATTGTACTGATCTGTAGCTTACCTTTGCTTGGCGCGGCGCGCATCATCGGTCTCTCGTCCGAAGTTTTTTTCACGCGCTTTTTTCACACCGAAGCCCATGCGCAAAACGCTCGACTCCACCACCGACGGCTGGCTCTGCGGTCTCGCCGGCGTCCTCATCTTCAGCGGCTCGCTGCCCGCCACGCGCCTGGCCGTGCTCGGCCTCGACCCCGTGTTCCTCACCGGCGCGCGCGCAACTATCGCGGGCGCGCTCGCCGTGCTGCTGCTTCTTTCGCTGCGCGCGGCGCGGCCCGCGCGCGCCGAAGTCTGGCCGCTCATCATCGTCGCGCTTGGCGTGGTGGTGGGCTTTCCGCTCCTCACCGCGCTCGCGCTCCAGCACGTGAGTTCGGCGCACGCCATCGTGTTCGTCGGCCTGCTGCCGCTCGCCACGGCCGTGTTCGGCGTCCTGCGCGCGGGCGAGCGTCCGCAGCCCGCCTTCTGGATCTTTTCCGCGGCCGGCAGCGCCGCCGTGGTGGCGTTTGCGCTGCGCCACGGCATCGACGCCTCGCCGCTCGGCGACGCGCTCATGCTCGGCGCGATCGTCGTGTGCGGGCTCGGCTATGCGGAGGGCGCGCGGCTCTCGCGACGCCTGGGCGGCTGGCAGGTGATCTGCTGGGCGCTCGTGCTCTCGCTGCCCGTGATGGCGCCGCTCGCGTGGTGGCTGCGGCCCGCGTCGTTCGCCGCCGTGGGCGCGGCCTCGTGGTGGGGGCTCGCTTACGTGTCGCTCTTCAGCATGCTGATCGGCTTCGTGTTCTGGTATCGCGGACTCGCGCTCGGCGGCATTGCGGGCGTGGGCCAGTTGCAATTGCTGCAGCCCTTCTTCGGCTTCGTGCTCGCGGCGCTGCTGCTGCACGAATCCGTGCCGCCCGCGATGATCGCGGTGACCGCCGTGGTGATCGCCTGCGTAGCCGGCGCGCGGCGTTTCGGGCGCGCGACGGGCGCTTCGTCTGTGGCCAATCGTGCGGGCACGCAGCGCGTCTAGCGCCTGGCATTTTTGGCGTGCTTCAAAACCGCCCGCGCGCAAGGCATAGTGAGGGATGCAAACCTCCTTCTCCTGTGCCTTCGCGCCTCGTTCCAGCCGATGAACCCACACTCCGACGCGCACGTGCGCGACGCCACCGCCGACGACTTTCCCGCCATCACTGCGATCTACGCGCACCACGTGCTGCACGGCACGGCGTCGTTCGAGGAGACGCCGCCCTCGCTCGACGAACTCCTGCGCCGCCACGCCGCCGTACGCGAGCATGGCCTGCCCTGGCTCGTCGCCGAGATCGACGGCAGCGTGGCGGGCTACTGCTACGCCACGCCCTACCGGCCGCGCCCGGCGTACCGCTTCACGGTGGAAGACTCGATCTATATCGACGAGGCGTTTC
The DNA here is from genome assembly GCF_038900775.1 of Paraburkholderia sp. JHI869. Taxonomy (NCBI): domain Bacteria; kingdom Pseudomonadati; phylum Pseudomonadota; class Betaproteobacteria; order Burkholderiales; family Burkholderiaceae; genus Paraburkholderia; species Paraburkholderia sp. JHI869. The sequence continues at coordinate 50,130 of NZ_JAYMSC010000010.1, read as the reverse complement.
GCGGCCGCGGACTCGGCCACACCCTGCTGGGCGCGCTGATCGAGCGCTGCGAGGCAGGCCCGTGGCGGCAGATGATCGCCGTGGTCGCCGACCCGCGCGGCGGCTCGCTCAAACTGCACGAGCGTCTTGGGTTCGAACTGACCGGCACGCTGCGCGGCGTCGGCTTCAAGCACGGCGAGTGGCGCGACACCGCGCTCATGCAGCGCACGCTCGGGCCAGGCGCGGATACGCCGCCTTTCAAAGGCTGACGCGCCACGCTCGAACGCGCTCCGGCAAGCCGCTCGCGCGCCGCAAGCAAAACGCCGCTCGTACAATACGTCCTTTCGCAACGGAGCCAGACCCTTGGCTCCGAAGACAAGGACCGATTCGCCATGCAACCCCTCCTCGAACACCTGCACCCGTCCAACTGGGGCTTCCTGTGGGACGCGCTTTCCGCGCTCGCGCTGCGCTTGTGCGCGGCCGCGGCGATCCTCTGGTTCGGCTGGTGGCTCTCCCGCCGCGTAGGCAACTGGATCAAACGGCGCGGCAGCGGCATCGACCCGACGCTGCGACCCATCGTGCGCGACACGGCCGTGTGGGGCGTGCGCCTCGTCGCCGTGATCGGCGCGCTCTCGCAGATCGGCATTCAGACCGCCAGCATCGTCGCGGTGCTCGGCGCGGCCGGTCTCGCCATCGGTCTCGCGCTGCAAGGCACGCTGCAGAACATCGCGGCAGGCATCATGCTGTTGCTGTTGCGGCCGTTCAAGGTGGGCGACTATATCGACGGCAGCGCTGGCGCCAGCGTCGCGGGCACCGTCGAGGAAGTCAACCTCTTCACCACGCGCCTCACGAAGCCCGACGGCATCTGCGAATACGTGCCGAATAGCGCGCTGTGGAGCAATTCGATCCGCAACTACAGCCGCAATCCCACGCGTCGGCTCGACCTCGAAGTGGAAGTGTCGGTGCGCGACGACGTGAACCGCGCCATCGACGCATTGCGCGGGCTCGCCGCCGCCGACCCGCGCGTGCTGGCCTCGCCCGCGCCGCAAGTGATGGTGACGCGATTCGACGACAGCACCGCGGTGCTCAACGTGCGCGTGTGGTCGAACATCGACACGTTCTGGGAAATGCGCTGGGAGCTGTCACGCCAGGTGCGCCAGACGCTCAACGACGCGCACTTCTCACTGCCCCTGCGCACGCGCGAGCTGCACATCGTGCAGCCACAACCGGCAGAACCGGAGCAACCGACGCAGCCCACGCAACCGACGCAACAAGCGCAGCAGCAATGAACGCGTACGCGCGCCGCCTGCGCGGCTACGCCAGAGGGCTCGTGCCGCACGGCTACCTGGCCTTGCTGCTCGTGATCGATGGCCTGTTGCTGGTGCGCCCGGTCGCGCAGAAGGCGCTCGAACACGCGCGCGGCAACTGGTTCGACGACTGGATCACGCTCATCAACGCGTTCGGTGTGCTCGCGCTTCCCCAGGCGCTGGTCGCCACCGGTCTCACGATGATGTCGTTCGGCATCGCGCTGCGGGCGCGCGTGGCGTGGGCGCTCTCGCTGGTGCTGCTCGCCGGCGCGGCCAGCATTTGCCTGTGGGGCGACTACCGCAGCCACGCGCTCGCCGGCTTCTCGCTCGCACTGGCCTGCGCGCTCATCTACTACTGGCGCCGCTTCGACCGCGCGAGCGTCGCCGTCGGCTCCTTGTTCGCATTCCTGAGCATTGGCTCGTTGGTCGTCTACGCGGTGTTCGGCTCGCTGTATCTCGGCGACAATTTCGACCCGCCTATCCGCAATCTCGTCACGGCGTTCTACTTCTCGATCGTGTCGATGTCCACGGTCGGCTATGGCGATATCGTGCCGCGCTCGGACACCGCGCGGCTTTTCACGGCCTCGATCATCGTGCTCGGCATCACCGTGTTCGCGACGTCGATCAGCGCCGTGGTCGGGCCCGTGATCGGCGGGCATTTAAAACGCATCGTGAAGGGAGGCATTTCCAACGTGACCCGCAAGAACCACTATCTAATCGTCGGCGCTTCGCCGCTCGCGCATAGCGTGTATGCGGGGCTCATCAAGCGCGGCTACGCGGCGACCGTGATCGTCGCGCCGAATACGCCGCACAACTATCCGGCCGAGGCCGACCTCATCGTCGGCGATGCGAGCGACACGGCCACGCTGCACGACGCAGGCGCCGAAACCGCGCTCGCCGCGCTCGCGCTGCGCTCGGACGATGCCGAGAACGCCTTCGTGATTCTCGCGATCAAGGAAATCGCGCCGAAGGTGCGCACCGTGGCGCTCGTGAACGACAGCCGCAACTTGCAGCGGCTGCGGCTGTTGCAGCCGGACATGGTGTTTTCGCCGCAACTGCTGGCGGGCGAACTGCTCGCGCGCACGCTCAATAACGAGACCATCGACAACACGCTGATCGAGCAGCTGCTGTTCGGCAAAAGCGCGGGCGGCGCGGCTTAAGCGATTGATCGCCGCGTTTTACCGCTCCGCCGGCGGTAAGCGCCGGAACAGCGTGGGATAGTCGATCACGAGCCCGTCTTCGTCCACGCGCAGGTTTGCCGTGAAGTCGCGGAAGATGCCCTCGTAGCGGTACTCGCGATCGCGCTCGATGCACACGTAGGCCTGCTCGACAGGCTTGGGCTCCAGATCGGGCGCGGCGATGTATACCACGCGGATCGGCTGGCGTTCGCCGCGCGCGAGGCCCAGACGCCGGATAGGCAGCGTGTTCGTGTACGGCGTCGCGGCGATATCGATGTCGATGCAGCCGTCGAGCGCTTTCAGTTCGCGGCCTTCGCCGTCGGTCCAGTGACCCTTGCCGTCGCTGCGCAGCACGAGCGATGCGCCGCCCATCACGCGAAACGCCGCCCAGCGCACGCGCCAGTGCGCGTCGCACTCGATGGCGTAGGCCAGGCCATAAGACTTGCCGTAGCGCTCGCCGACGACCACGCTTTCCGCGCGGATCGTGTCGCCTCTTTCGCCAAATTTCGGGCCGCAATGCGCATCGAACGCCAGATGCTCGATGCCCTCGCCCGTTTCGGATGCCCAACGCACTTCACGCATCGTTCGCCTCCACAGTGACCATCATGACCGCCGTGCGCGTATCGTAACGCGCCCGCAAATAGCGACTATCAATGTGCGCGCATGCGCGAGGCGGGCCGCATCGCCTATGCTCGCATTCTGGCCGTCCGTGTGCCTCGCACCGGGGCCGTACTCGCCCGTTTCCGCACGCCACGCCTTCGCCATGTCCGCCCGATTTTCCGCCGCTTCCGGCGCCATTGCCGATACTGCCGCGGGTCCCGCATTGCCCGCGCTTTTGCGCAGCCTCGGCCAGATCGTGCTGCAAGCGCATGCGGGGACGGGCGTGTGCCTGCTCGCGGCGCTCGCGCTCACGGATTGGCGGCTTGCGTTCGCCGCCCTGCTCGGCGCCGCCGCGGCCAACGTCTGCGCGGTCGTGGCAGGCCACCCGGAACCGGCGATCCGCGACGGCCTCGCGGGCTACAACGGCGCGCTCGCCGCGCTCGCGGCGTTCACCTTCGTCGGCGATGCGGGCACGGCGGCCGCGCTCGCGCTCATCGCGGGCGGCGCGAGCGCGTGGATCGCCGGGCCGTTGAACCGCAGTCTCGCTCGCGCGCAGCTCGGTCTGTATTCCGCGCCCTGCCTGATCGCGACCTGGATCTGGCTGCCGCTGCATCCCGGTAGCGACCCGGTCGCCAGCGCACTCGCCGCAGCGCCGCACGACACGCCGCTCGCGGCCGCAGCGCACGCCGCTGCCGGCGTGTTGAGCGGTCTCGCGCAAACCACCTTTGCATCGGGCGCGGCGGCGGGCCTGTGCGTGCTCGCGGGCCTCGCCTGGTCGTCGCGCCGCGCGGCCGCCTATGCGCTCGGCGGCGCGGCGCTTGCCAGCGCCCTCGAACTCGCGTGCGGCGCGAGCCCGGACGCCTTCAGCGCGGGCCTCGCGGGCTTCAACGGCGCGCTCGCCGCGCTCGCAGTCTGCGCGCTCGGCACGCGCGCCGCGATCTGTGCGACCATGCTCGCCGCAGCCCTGCATCTGGCCGCCGTGCGCTGCGGACTGCCCGCGCTGACCGCGCCGTTCGTGTTCGCAAGCTGGAGCGTACACACGGCGGCGCGACGCCTGCGCGCGCTGTCTGCGTCATCCAGGCCGTCTGAAGAGTCCACCGTCCGCTGAAGGAATCGCCATGTCTTTCGCCCATCGCCCGACGAGCACCTGCGCCGAGACCGCACCGCGCTCCGCCGCCGAGCAGCAACTGCGCGTCGATCTCGCCGCCGCTTACCGCCTCATCGCACTCAATGGCTGGGACGACCTCATCTACACGCACGTGTCCGCCGCCGTGCCCGGGGAACCCGGCCGCTTCCTCATCAATCCGTTCGGCCTCGCCTTCGACGAAGTGCGCGCCTCGAACCTCGTGAAGATCGACACCGAAGGCCGCATCGTCGGCGAGAGCGACCACCCCGTGAACGCCACCGGCTTCGCACTGCACGCGGCCGTGCATCTCGCGCGGCCCGACGCCGTGTGCGTGATGCATCTGCACAATACGGCGGGCATTGCCGTGTCGATCCAGCGCGACGGCCTCCTGCCCGCCTCGCAGCACGCGCTGCGTTTTTACGGCCAGCTCGCGTGGCACGACTACGAAGGCCTCGCCTTCTCTCCGGCCGAAGGCGCGCGCCTCACGTCGAACCTGGGCGACAACCCTGCCATGCTGCTGCGCAATCACGGCACGCTCACGACCGGCCGCACGGTAGCCGAGGCCTATGTGCTGATGGCGACGCTCATCAAGGCCTGCGAAATCCAGCTGCAGGCGCAGGCGGGCGGCGTGCCGCTCGTCTTGCCGCCGCCCGCGGTGGCCGAACGCACAGCCGAGCAGTTGCGCGACGGCGGAGCGATCGAAGGCGTGCTCGAATGGCCGGCGCTGCTGCGCAAGCTCGATCGCATCGATTCGTCATACCGCGACTAACCTCGCCGATTCCATCGCATCACTGAGTTTTCAAGGAGACCCGCATGCCGACATTCCACATCGAAATGTTCGAAGGCCGCAGCGTCGAACAGAAGCGCCAGCTCGCCGCCGCACTGACCGAGACCACCTGCAAGGTGCTCGGCGTCGAGCCACAGTCCGTCGACATCATCTTTCACGACGTGAAGCCTGAAAACTGGGCGACGGCCGGCAAGCTGTGGAGCGATCCGCGCTGACGTTGCCATTTCCATCGCATTCCTTATCTTTTCCGCCTGGCGGCGCACGCACCGATTGCGCCGCCAGGCGCGCCTGAATCCTCCCCCGCACGATTGCTTACGCCGCGCCCCGAGGCGCATTGCCGCACCCCATGCGGCTGCGCGGTGTATTGACGCAGCGCCACACCTCTCGCGTCTCCCGTCTGCACAACGAGCGTTTAATCTAAATTGATCTTTATCAATGCGTTAGCGCATGTTTTCGTCTCGTAGAGATTGACGACTGCGACACGCTGGCGCACGTCGCAGTGCAGCAAAACCGCCGCCGTTCCCCTACGCTTACGTCCATCGCACGCAACCACAGCGCCCCCACTGTGATGCAGTGCGCAGTTTCTCCCCGCGCATTTCCCGGTAAGCAAGCAACAGGCACGCACATGCACACGTCACTATCCGCCTTCGACCTGGCCCGGCTGCAGTTCGCCTTCACCGTCTCGTTTCATATCGTCTTTCCGGCGCTCTCCATCGGCCTCGCGAGCTTCATCGCCGTGCTCGAAGCCTGCTGGCTCAAAACGCGCCAGCCGTTCTACAAGGACCTCTACCTCTTCTGGTCGAAAGTCTTCGCCGTAGCCTTCGGCATGGGCGTCGTGTCCGGCGTTGTCATGAGCTATGAGTTCGGCACCAACTGGTCGGGCTTCTCGTCGTTCGCGGGTCCCATCACCGGGCCACTGCTCATGTACGAGGTCATGACCGCGTTCTTTCTCGAAGCGGGTTTCCTCGGCATCATGCTGTTCGGCTGGAACCGCGTGAGCCCGCGCGCCCACTTCGGCGCGACGCTGATGGTCGCCATCGGCACGCTCATTTCCACGTTCTGGATCCTCGCCTCGAATAGCTGGATGCAGACGCCGCAAGGCTTCAAGATCGTCGATGGCCACGTCGTCCCGGTGGACTGGTTCAAGATCATCTTCAATCCGTCGTTCCCGTACCGTCTCGCGCACATGGCGATCGCCGCGTTCATCGTGGCCGCGCTCGTGGTGGCCGCGAGCGGCGCATGGCATCTCCTCAAGGGGCGGCGCGACCCCGCCATCAAGAAGATGTTCTCGATGGCGCTCGGCCTGCTGCTCGTGCTCGCGCCGGTGCAAGCCTTCGTGGGCGATGCGCACGGCCTGAACACGCGCGAATACCAGCCCGCCAAGATCGCCGCGATCGAAGGCATTTGGGATACCGAACAAGGCGGCACCGCGCTCAATCTGTTCGGCATTCCCGACATGCAGGCGGAAACGACGCGTTACGCGGTTTCTGTTCCGCACCTGGGCAGCCTGATCCTCACGCATAGCTGGGACGGCGAGATCAAGGGACTCAAGTCCTTCCCCGCCGACGAGCGTCCCAATTCGCCGCTCCTGTTCTGGAGCTTCCGCGTGATGGTCGGTCTAGGCCTCCTGATGATTCTGCTCGGCGTGATGGGCTGGGTGCTGCGCCGCCGAGGCACGCTCTACGAATCGCGCAATTTCCAGCGCTTCGTGCTCGCCATGGGCCCGACAGGCTTCATCACGCTGCTCGCGGGCTGGGTCACGACCGAAGCGGGCCGCCAGCCCTGGGTGGTCTATGGCGTGATGCGCACGGCGCAAGCGGTGTCGCCGCTCACGGCGCAACAGGTAGGCGTTTCGCTGATGGCGTTCGTGGCGGTGTACTTCCTCGTGTTCGGCACGGGCATTTACTACCTGCTCAAGCTGCTGCGCAAAGGTCCTGCACTGCCCGACGCCAAGCCGCATTCGCCCCACGAACCGCGTGAACCGCACGTGGCTCTCCCGGCGCTCGCCGTGAGTCAGCCCGCACGCCGCCCCATGTCCGCCGCCGATCAGCTGATCGACGCCTGACGCTCCCCGCATTCATCGTTACGAGGCTAGCAAGCAAATGGATGTCACCGTCATCTGGGCCGCGATCATCGCGCTCGGCGTTCTTCTCTACGTGGTGCTGGACGGCTTCGATCTCGGCATCGGCATTGTGTTTCCGCTCTTTCCCGACGAGGAAGAGCGCGATCTCATGATGAACACGGTCGCCCCCGTGTGGGACGGCAACGAGACCTGGCTCGTGCTCGGCGGCGCGGGGCTCTTCGCCGTGTTTCCCGTGGTGTACTCGACCGTGCTTTCCGCGCTCTACCTGCCGCTCGTCTTCATGCTCGCGTGCCTGATCTTCCGCGGCGTGTCGTTTGAGATCCGCGCCAAGGCCAATCGCACGAAGCATTTGTGGGATCTCGCGTTCATCGGCGGCTCGACGGGTGCGGCGTTCTTCCAGGGCATCGCGCTCGGCGCCTTCCTGCAAGGCATTCCGATGGACGGCGGCCAGTTCGCCGGCGACGCCTTCGGCTGGCTCACGCCCTTCAGCCTGCTCTCGGGCTTCGGGCTCGTCGCGACCTACGCGTTGCTCGGTTGCTGCTGGCTCGTCGCGAAGACCGAGGGCGACCTGCAGCGCCGCCTGCGCAAGCTCGTCTGGCCGCTCACGGTCATGCTGCTCGGCTTCATCGCGCTCGTGAGCCTGTGGACGCCGCTGCAGGACACGGCCATTGCCGAACGCTGGTTCCGTTCGGGCCTCTTCTGGCGTCTCGCGCCGGTGCCGCTGCTCGTGCTCGCGTGTGCCGCGTGGATGCGCTGGGCCGTGCATGCGCGCCATCACAAGACGCCCTTCATCGCGGCGATCGGGCTCGTGCTGCTCGGCTATGCGGGCCTGCTCGTGAGCCTGTGGCCTTACGCGATTCCGCAGGGCCTCACGCTGTGGCAAGCAGCCGCGCCGCGCGAAAGCCAGATGTTCACGCTTGCGGGCGCAGCGTTCATTCTGCCGATCATCCTCGCGTACACGATGCTCGGTTACTGGGTCTTTAGAGGCAAGGTGCGTCATGGCGACACCCATCACTACCACTAACACTGCGACTAACACCGCTCGCCGCGCGCTGCCCGGCTGGCTATGGTTCGTACTCCTCTGGTGTGCGGGCGTGGGCGCGGCCGTGTCGCTCGGCTTCGCGTTCAAGGTTTTTATGAACCTCACGCTGTTCGCCGTGAAGTGATATGCACGAGCACGCTCGATTTTACGGCGCCGCGTTAGACTGTAGGCTCTCTGTCACCCGTGTGAAACCTTCATGCAACAGATGACCTTCATGGAATGCGTCAAGCGCGCGTGGGCGAGCGCCTGGCAGGCCGCCGTGCAAATGCCGGTTCTCATCGCGGGGACCTTCGTGATCTACGCGGCGCTCGGCTGGTTCGGGCTTGCCGGGCGGCCCGTGCCGACCGAAGGCGCGACGCCCTCCGCGGGGCTCATTGTGCTTGGCAATCTCGCCTCGCTCCTGAATTCGCTCATCTACCTCTGGTTCACGCTCAAGGTCTCGCGCTTCGTGCTGCTAGGCGAGCGCAGTGCGCCGCTCATGCCGGCGGGCGCCAAGCCCTTCCTGCGTATTTTCGCGGTCGGCCTCATTCTGGCGGTCGCGCTCGGCGCATTCGCGCTCTTGCTGTGGGTCGTGCTGCGGCCTCAGTACCAGGGGGGCGCCGCGTTCCTCTTTCTGGTGGTCATCGCGATCTGGATGTTCGTCGCGGTGCGCCTCTCTCTGCTCTTTCCCGCGCTTGCGATCGGCAGCCCGATCGCCTTCGGTGCAGCATGGCGCGACAGCCGCGGGCACTTCTGGAGCCTCTTTGGCGTCACCTTGGTCGCCGCGCTGCCCATCGCGGTGTGCGGCCTGGTCGTGCTGATCGGCATGGGCCTCGCGGGCGTCTCGCCTGAAATCGTGCGCACGCCCGGTTGGCTCACCGCGCTCGCCGTTGGCCAGAGCATCGGCAATATTGTGTTCGCGCTGCTTACCACCACGGCGCTCGCGTGGCTTTATCGCCGTTACGCGCAAGCGCTCACTACGCCCGCTGCGCGCTAGTCTCGCACTACCCGGTTACCACACGCCCGGCACGAAGCGATAGCGCACGCGCGCCAGATACTCGCGGTAGCCGGGCAAATTCTCCGCGAGCGTCTGTTCTTCCCGCACTGCGCGATAGCCGATCCCCACGACCATGACCGGCACGCAAGCGAGCCCCCACCACGACCCGAGCATGAGCGGCGTGCCAACGAGAAAGAGCAGCGCGAAGCCATACATCGGGTGACGCACATAGGCATACGGGCCGGTGTCGCTCACCGTATGCCCGCGCTCGCTCTGAATCTTCACCACGGGCGCCGCAAAGCGGTTCGCTGCGAAGACCGCTCGCGTCGCGTAGATATCGACGAAGATGAAGATGGCGCCGAGCACGCTGAGCCACAGCGGCACGCGCGACCAGCCCATGCGCACGGCGTCGATGCCCATCAGGCACAGCCACGCGCAAAATCCCACCGAAACGCACAGCATGAACACGCGGTCCCACGGTTGCTGCGTGCGTTGGGCAAACGGCGCGAGCCGCTCGACAAGGAGGCCCGGATCTTCACGCCCGAGCCACAGCCCGATCCAGACGCCGCACAACGCCCACTCGATGAGCCACAGCCACGCCGCCGTCCAGGCCAGCGTGCCCGCCGAAGCGAACAGCAGCACGCCCATCAACCCGAACCAGACCACGACTTGCACGAACAGCTTCGCCATTAGCGCTTTCGTCATTTTCAGCTCAGTCATGATGCCCTCCTTGCACGCGGGCGGAGCATCCTTTGGCGTGCTTACCCGCGCTTACTGTTTCGCGCTGTGCGAAGTCATGCGCGCGTATAGCGCGTCGGCGTCGATACGCTGCGCCGCATCGCCGCGCGCGAGATCGATGCCGAAGCGTTCGCGCAGACACAGCGCGAGCTCCGCTCCATTTGTAATCGTACGCTCCTCGCTCACCTGGCCTTGCGCGTCGCGTTCGGTAAAGCGATCGTTGAACAGGATCGCACGGCCGCCTTCGCGCGCCATGCACGCGATCAGGCTGAACGTGAAGAACGAATCGGGCGACGCCGACGTGTACCAGTTCGCCACTTCGTAGTCGACCCATTCCGCTGGCGTCAATTCGAAGCGATAGACGTCAAACCATTTCTCGCCATCGAACAGTTCGAGCTTGCGCTCATTCGCGCCAAGCGTCACGAGGCGCGCCGGTTCGTGCGGCGTTTGCTGTTCCGCTTCGGTCGACAGCGAAAGCGGTGTGCACAGCGTCGCGCCGCCAAAACCCACGTCCACGAGCCACGAATCGCCTTGCGCCTCCACGCGCAGCAGCATGTGCGTGCGCGGCGTGCTCGCGCCCGGCGCCTGGCCCAACAGCACGCGCGCCGATAGCGGCGTCACCGCGAAGCCCAGCTGCATGAGCACATGCGCGAACAAGGTGTTGTGCTCGAAGCAGTAGCCGCCACGATGCCGCGCGACGAGCTTCTCGACGATGTCCGGCAACTTGACCGACACGCGCCGCCCGGCGAGCGGATCGAGATTCTCGAACGCAATGGCAAGCGGATGAAGACGGTGCAACTCGCGCAGCACAGCGAGCGTCGCTGCACGCGGACCGTCGTAACCGATGCGGGCGAAGTACGGGTCGAGATCGAGTTCGTAGCGTGTGGAAATGTCAGTCATGGAGGCTGTGTGTTTTGAAGTTTGAGCGGTGAACGGCCCTTCACACCCGAGATGATAAGCGACTTCATTCGCCTGACTAATTCGTCGAAAACTAACGATCTGTAATGAAAAAACGCACACAAGACAGGCATTCGTAAGGCTTCCGATGACGCCGCGTAAAGCAAGCGTAAAACAGTTGAGAATCATTCTCGTTTTTGTTGACGCTCGCATTCGCTATTAGTACGATTGGCGCCGTCTGGAGATGTCGGGTATTCAGCGGCTTGCGAATAACAAACGCCAACGCGATCAATCAAGCAAACATTTCAATAAGTAAGGAATACGATGGAATTGACCCGAACCGTCCGCGCGCCTGCGCTGGCCTGCTCGCGCAGCGCAGCGCCAGGCCGCCTGGCGCGCCGGCGTGCACCGGCGTTGCGCGCCATTGCGGTGCTTGCCGCGAGCGCGACATTCGCGTGTGGAGCCGCCCGCGCGCAGAGCAATGCAAACCCCGACGCCGCCCCTGAAGCACCGGAAGCCGACCTCGCCATTCAGGCGCAGCCGTCCAGCTTCTGGACCGGCATCTGGACGCGCCAGACCATGCTCGGCGACATGGGCGGCCTGCGCCCCTGGCTCGGCAAATACGGTGTCACATTCCAGCTCACGGAGACGAGCGAGTACCTCGCTAACCTGCGCGGCGGCCTGAAGACCGGCGGCGCGTACGACGGCCTCACGACGGCGACGGTCCAGGTCGACACGAGCAAGGCGCTCGGCATTCCGGGCGGCCTCTTCAACGTGAGCGCCCTGCAGATCCACGGCACCAACCTGAGCACGTCGAACCTCGGCACGCTGAACACGGCGAGCGGCATCGAAGCGACGCCGACCACGCGCCTGTGGGAACTGTGGTACCAGCAATCGTTCTTCAACAAACGCCTAGACGTGAAGATCGGTCAGCAGAGTCTCGACCAGGAATTCATCGTGAGCCAGTACGGGGCGCTGTTCATGAACACGATGTTCGGTTGGCCCGCGCTGCCTTCGTACGACATGCCCTCGGGCGGTCCCGCCTATCCGCTCGCGGGTCTCGGCGTGCGGGTGCGCGGACAGATCACACCCTCGTTGACGGCGCTCGCAGGCGTGTTCTCAGGCGACCCGCTCGGCAACGATCCGAACAACCTTAGTGGTACGAACTTCAATCTGCACAACGGCACGTTGTGGATCGGCGAACTGCAATACGCCATCAACCAGCCGTCCGAAGGCGAACTGGTCAGCGCGGACAATCGCAGCCTGCCCGGCACCTACAAGGTGGGCTTCTGGTACAACAACAACGCGTTCGCCGACCAGCGCTTCGACAACACGGGGCTTTCGCTCGCGAATCCGGCATCGACCGGCGTCGCGGCGCAGCACCAGGGCAACTACAGCTTCTACGCGGTGGCCGACCAGATGATCTGGCGTCCCGATCCGGACGAACCGCGCAGCATCGGTGTATTTGCGCGCGTAATGGGCGCACCCGGCGACCGCAATCTCGTGAGCCTCGCGGCCAACCTCGGCATCGTGATGAAGGCGCCGTTCAAGGGCCGCGACAACGACAGCGTGGGTCTCGCCGCCACGTACATCAAGGTTGGCAACAACGTGCACAACCTCGACCTCGACCAGCAGATGTTCACCGGCGGTCCTTACGGCGTGCGCACGCAGGAAACGGCGCTCGAAGCCACCTATCAGTATCAGGTCACGCCGTGGTGGATTATCCAGGCCGACGCGCAATACACCTTCAACGCGGGTGCCGGCCAGAATCCGCAGGATCCGACCGCGCCGCTGCGCAACACGTTCGTGGTGGGCGTGCGGACCAACATCACGTTCTAAGCCCGAGAAAGCGCAACCGACCCATGTTCAACCCCAAGTCCTCGCGTTTTCCCAACCGCATACGCTGCGGTCGCGCGAGGCACGGAGATTCAGTATGAAATACGCTACGCGCACGCTCCTGCAATGCACGGTCCACGCGGCCCGCTCCGCGCTCGCGCTTGCCGCCGCTGCGGCGCTCGCCGGCGCGCCGCTCGCCGCTCACGCCGACCCGCAGGGCCTGCTCGAGACCGTCAAGCATCACACCACGCTCATCAACACCGTGCCCGACAACGGCGACCAGAACCCGTACGCGATCTTCGTCGCGCCGGTATCCGCCGGTACGGTGAAGGAAGGCGACGTGCTGATCGACAACTTCAACAATGCAGCCAACCTGCAGGGCACCGGCAGCACGATCGTCGACTATCACCCCGACACGAAGCAGATGACCCTGTTCGCGACGATTCCGCGCGATCTCAAGGAATGCCCCGGTGGCGTCGGCCTTTCGACCGCGATGACGATGCTCAAGTCGGGCTGGGTCATCGTGGGCAGCACGCCGAGCAACGACGGCACGACCGGCACCAAGGGCGCGGGCTGCATGATCGTGCTCGACAGCAGCGGCAAGATCAACAAGGTCATCAGCAGTCCAAATATCAATGACCCGTGGGGCAACATGGCCGTGGTCGACAACGGCGACCACGCCACGCTGTTCGTGAGCAACGCGGGCTTCGGTGTGGGCGGCGCGGACGGCAACCCGCCCGTGTTCAAACAGGCCACGGTGCTGCGCCTCGACCTCGACATCCCGAGCGGCCAGGCGCCGGTCGTGAAGAGCGAAACCGTGGTGGCGAGCGGCTTCGGCGCGCAGGCGGACAAGGGCGTGTTCCTCGTCGGCCCGACCGGTCTCGCGCTTTCGGCGGACAACAAGCTGCTCTATGTATCGGACGCGATCGGCAACCGCATCAACGTGATCGAAGACCCGCTCACGCGCGACACCAGCGCGGGCGTGGGCCGCCAGCTCACCGCAGACGGCCTGCTGCACCGCCCGCTCGCCATGATCGCGACGCCGCAGGGGCACCTGCTCGTGACGAATGCCTTGAACGGCCAGGTCGTCGAGATCGACCCGGCGGCGGCGAAGCAGCTCTACGCGCGCTGGATCGATACCGACAAGGCGCAAACCCCTCCGGGCAACGGCGACCTCTTCGGCATCGCGCTGACCCCGGCGGGCGACGGCTTCTACTACGTGGAAGACGACGTGAACACTCTCGTGCTGGCTAAATAATCATGTCCTCCGACGATACCCCCAACAAACCATCGCGGCGCGGCTTCCTGAAAGCCGGTGCCGCGCTCGGTGCGAGCCTTGGCGCAGGCGCGGCCTCGAGCGGCCTCGCCCAGGCCGCCGAGGCGAAGCACCACGCCATGGCCGCCGACCCGATGCTCGCCGTCGAGCCGTTCTACGGCGAGCACCAGGGCGGCATCGTGACGCCGCAGCAAGCGCACACGTATGTCGCGGCCTTCGACCTCACGACGACCTCGCGCGACGACGTCATCAACCTGCTGCGCAAGTGGACGGAGTCCGCGGCGCGCATGAGCCAGGCGCAACCGGCAGCCGCGCTCGACTACACCGGCGACGACCACCCCGCGCCCGATTCCGGCGACGTGCTGGGCCTCGGCCCGGCGGGCCTCACGGTCACGTTCGGCTTCGGTCCCGGCCTCTTCACTTCACAGGAAAAGGACCGCTACGGTCTCGCGCACAAGCGCCCTGCCGCGCTCGTCGATCTGCCGCGCTTCAACGGCGACCAGCTGATCGCGCAAAAGACCGGCGGCGATCTCTTCGTGCAGGCGTGCGCCAACGACGCGCAGGTCGCCTTCCACGCGGTGCGCCAGCTCGCCCGCCAAGGCTACGGAATCCTGACGATGCGCTGGGGCCAGGCAGGCTTTCTTTCGGGCCCGCGCGCGCAGACGCCGCGCAACCTCATGGGCTTCAAGGACGGCACCAACAACCCGCCGACCACGGACCCGAAGGCGATGAACCAGTTCGTCTGGGCCACGGCCGCCGACGCGCCGTGGATGCAAGGGGGCACCTATACGGTGGTGCGCCGCATCCGTATCACGCTGGAGCACTGGGACCAGATGGAACTGGGCTTCCAGGAGCAGGTGTTCGGCCGCCACAAGTACAGCGGCGCGCCCATCGGCCAGAAGAAGGAATTCGACAACGTCGATCTCGATGCGCAGGACAAGGACGGCAATCCGCTGATTCCGGAAAACTCGCACGTCCGTCTGTCGAACCGCGGCTCGAACAACGGCGCACAGATCCTGCGCCGCTCATACTCGTACAACGACAGCACAGACTTCTATATCGAACGCTGGCCGCCGTGGCGCCAGGAGACCGAATATGACGCGGGCCTCATCTTCGTCGCCCACCAGGGCGACCCGCGTACGGGTTTCATTCCGATCAACGAAAAGCTCGCGAAGTTCGACATGATGAACCAGTTCACGACGCACGTGGGCAGCGCGATCTTCGCATGCCCGCCCGGCGCGAAAGCGGGCTCGTTCATTGGCGCGGAGCTATTCAGCGCTTGAGTTCAATCGATAACAACGGACAACGAAGCAATATGAAAATTTCCATGATGCGCGCACCGCTGCGCGCCGCCGCCCTCTCGCTCGCGCTTGCAGGCATGCTGCCGCTCGCCGCACATGCGGCCTCGATCACGCTCTACAACGCGCAGCACGAACAGGTCGTGAACCAGCTCGCGAAAGACTTCGAGCAGCAGACTGGCATCGACGTGAAGATCCGCAGCGGCGAAGGCCCGGCGCTCGCGGCGCAACTCGTCGCCGAAGGCGAGAAGACGCCCGCCGACGTCTACTTCACCGAGAACTCGCCCGAGCTGATGCTGCTGGAAGAAAAGGGCCTGCTCGCCCCCGTGCAGCAAGCGACGCTCGCATCCGTGCCCGCGCGTTTCAACTCGCCGCAAGGACAATGGGTGGGCGTGACCGCGCGTGAGAACGTGCTCGTGTACAACACGGCCAAGGTGCAGCCGGCGCAATTGCCGAAATCGATCTTCGATCTCGCCAAGCCCGAATGGAAGGGTAAGGTCGGCATCGCGCCGAGCGACGCCGACTTCCTGCCGCTCGTCGACGCCGTGCTCGCCGTGAAGGGCGAAGCCGCGACGCTCGAATGGCTCAAGGGCCTGAAGACCAACTCGCAGATCTTCGACGACGACGAAGGCGTGGTCGCTGCCGTGAATCGCGGCGCGGTCGCCACCGGCATCATCAACAACTACTACTGGGACCGCCTGCACGCCGAACTCGGCGACAAGAAGACGCGAAGCGCCGTCGCGCATTTCGCCGACGGCGACGTGGGCGCGCTCGTGAACGTTTCGGGTGCCGCCGTGATGAAGTCCGCGCACAATGTGGACGGTGCGCAGAAGTTCCTCGCCTACCTCGTGAGCGAGCGTGCACAGAAGCTGATGGCGCAGGACCACATCAGCTACGAGTACCCGCTGCGTCCCGGCGTGGCGAGCGACCCCATCAACAAGCCGTTCGACCAGCTCAAGCCGCCCGCGCTGACCATCCAGCAGCTCGGCGACGACAGCCAGGCAGGCAAGCTGCTGCGTCAGGCTGGCCTGCTGTAACCGGCATGGAGTACGAAGCAAGATCGTGAGCGAAGCAGTTTCGACGGCACAGGCCGTGCCAAAGTCTCATCAAGTGGATGTCGCGGGGGGCCCTCCCCCACGCGCGCGGCGGCGTGCGCCGCGCGCGCTCTTTGCCGCCGCCGCGCTCGGCCCGCTGCTGGTGCTGCTGCCGCTCGCGCTGACGTTCTGGCGCGCGCTGTCCTTTGGTCTGGCCGACGCCGCCGAGCTGATCTTCCGGCCGCTGGTGGGCGAGTTGCTCGTCAACACGCTCTCGATCACCGTTTCGGCCACGCTCGCTTCTGCGGTGCTCGGCACCGCGGTGGCGTGGCTCGTGGAACGCACCGACGTGCCGGGGCGGCGCGCATGGGCGCTCCTTGCCGCCGCGCCGCTCGCCATGCCCGCGTTCGTCACGAGCTACGCGTGGGTCTCGCTGAGCCTCGATTTGCAGGACTTTCTCGGCGCGTTCATCGTCATCACGACGGCCTATTTCCCGCTCGTCTACCTGCCCGTGGCCGCCGCGCTGCGCGGCCTCGACCCCGCGCTCGAAGAATCGGCGCGCGCACTCGGCTGCAACCGCTGGGCCGTTTTCGTGCGCGTCGTGCTGCCGCAATTGCGGCCTGCGCTGCTGGGCTCGATGTTGCTCGTCGCGCTCGGCGTGCTGTCCGAATTCGGCGCGTTCACGCTGCTGCGCTTTCGCACGTTCACGACTGAGATCTATGCGGAGTACCGCACGAGCTTCGATGGCGGCGGCGCCTCGCTGCTGGCCTGCGTGCTGATCCTGCTTTGCCTCGTGTGCCTCGTGCTCGAGTTTCGCGTGCGCGGACGCTCGCGCTACGAGCGCGTGGATCGCGGCGCGCGGCGCGCGAGCGCGCGCCATGCGCTCGGTCGCTGGCGCTGGCCCGTCGCGGCGGGTTTCGTCGCGCTCAATGTGGCCACGCTCGGCGTGCCGCTCGCGATGATCGGCTACTGGCTCACGCAGCCAGGCGCTGCCGCGATCACGCCCGCCGATGTCTCGCCCGAATTGCTGGTCTCGACCACGTTCGCTTCGCTGCGCCTCGGCCTCACGGCCGCGTTTTTCACCGTACTGCTCGCGCTGCCGCTCGCGTATCTGCTTGCGCGCTATCCCGGCCGCGCGGCCACGTTTCTCGAACGCACGGCTTTCATTGCGCAGGGCGTACCCAGTCTCGTCATCGCGCTGGCCATCGTTTCGCTCGCCGTGCGCGCGCTCGAACCGCTCTATCAAGGCACCACGCTGCTGATTACGGCGTACGCGATCCTCTGTCTGCCGCTCGCGCTCGTGAGCGTGCGCGCGGCGCTCATGCAAGCGCAGCAGCGCCTCGAAGATACGGCGCGCGCACTGGGTCTCGGCTGGTTCGCAACGTTGCGCCGCGTCGTGCTGCCGCTCGCGGGTCCCGGCCTTGGCGCGGCGGCCTCGATGGTGTTCATCTCGGTGGTCACCGAACTCAACGCCACGCTGCTGCTCGCGCCCATCGGCACGCACACGCTCGCCACACAGGTCTGGACCGACACCTCGACGCTCGCCTTCGCAGCCGCCGCGCCCTATGCCGCCCTGCTCACCGCGCTTTCGCTTGCCGCTTCGGGCCTACTGTTCGCGTTTGCGGGCCGCTCCGCGCTTGCCGGCCAGGCAACGGTGAATATGCCGGTCGATACGAACAACGCGCCGCCCAGCGACGCCTGAGCCTCACCTATGAGCACACTTCGCATTTCCGGCCTCCAAAAGGCCTTCGACGGCCACCCGGTCCTGCACGGCATCGACCTTTCCGTGCGCTCGGGTTCGCTTGTCGCGCTGCTCGGGCCTTCGGGCAGCGGCAAGACCACGCTGCTGCGCGTGCTGTGCGGCTTCGAGCGCGCCGACGCCGGCACGATCGAAATCGACGGCCGCCGTGTGGCCGGCGACCGGCTGCATCTGCCGACCGAGCAGCGACATATCGGCTATGTGCCGCAAGAGGGCGCGCTCTTTCCGCACCTCACGGTCGCCGAGAACATCGTGTTCGGCCTGCCGCGTGCGCAGCGCCGAGCGCACCATCGCGTGGCTGAATTGCTCGAACTCGTCGGTCTTCCGGAATCCTATGCATCGCGCGCGCCGCAGCAACTCTCGGGCGGACAGCAGCAGCGCGTGGCGCTCGCCCGCGCGCTCGCGCCCTCGCCCGGCCTCGTGATGCTCGACGAACCGTTCTCGTCCCTCGACGCCGCGCTGCGCGTCGAAACGCGCGAAGCCGTGGCGCGCGCGCTCGCCGCCGCCGGCGCGACCGCCGTGCTCGTGACGCACGATCAGGCCGAGGCGCTTTCGCTCGGCCACGAAGTTGCCGTGCTGTGGCAAGGAAAACTGCTGCAAAGCGGGACGCCGCAAACGCTCTACCGCCGCCCGGCCACGCGCGAACTCGCGGCCTTCATCGGCGAGGCGGTGCTGCTGCCGGGTACCGTGGCCAACGGGCGGGCGCATTGCGTGCTCGGTGCGCTGCCGATCCAGCAAGACCAGCACGCCGCAGAAGGCGCCGTAGACGTGATGCTGCGCCCCGAGCAGATCGACGTGCTGCCCGAATCCGCCCAGCGCGATGGCTCATTGGAAGCGGTGGTGAGCGCCATCACCTTCCAGGGTCAGGACGCCGCCCTCACGCTGCAACTGATCGATGCGTGCGCAACGGTTCGGGCACGCGTGCCCGGCTACCGTACACCACGCGAAGGCGAGCGCGTGCGGCTAGCGGTGGGCGGCGAAGTGAGCGTCTACCCGCGCTGACGCGGCACCGAAAGGTCCTGGACCATCTGCTGCGCGAGGTAGTCGCAAGTCGGGCGATTCGATTTGACGCTGCGCGCCACGACGATTTCCAGCGGCTCGATTTTCGGCAGGCCCTGCGCCTCGCCGAGGATCGCAAAGCGCGCCGGCACGCTGCAACGCGTGAGCGCGACGATCGCAATGCCCGCCTCCACCGTTGCCGTCAGCCCCATCAAACTCGCGCTGCTATACGCGGCGCGGTAGCGGATGTGCGCGGCATCCAGCGCCGCCACGGTATGCGCGCGCGCCACGCTGCCATGTTCGTAGAGCCCGACCGGCAGCGGCGAAATGGCGAGCGGCGCGGGGTCGGCGGCGGCCCCCACCCACACCATATCCTCTGCCCGCACGAACTCGCCGCGTATCTTGCGGTCGCGCGTGACGAACGCGATATCGATCTTGTTGTCCGCCAGCATCGGCCCGAGCGCTACGCTCTGCGCACAGACGATCTCGATCTCCACATGCGGATAGAGCGTCGAAAAACGCCGCAACACCGGCGAGAGCAGCGACGCCATATAGTCGTCGGGCGCGCCGAGCACCACGCGCCCAGTCACCTCGGGCCGCACCAGCGCCGCCCACGCCTCCTCCTGCAGATCGAGCGCGCGCCGCGCATATTCGAGCAACGTGTTACCGGGACGCGTGAGCGCCAAATTGCGCGTGTCGCGCGTGAATAGCGAGGTGCCGAGCATCTGCTCGAGCCGCTTGATCTGCATGCTCACGGCCGCCTGCGAGCGATGCACGGTCACGGCGCCTTTCGTGAAGCTGCCCGCGTCCGCGACGGCGGCGAAGGTGCGCAGCAAATCGATATCGAATTCGGGGTTCATATGCGGGACGGGCGGTTTGCAGCCCATTCATAAGCTGCGTTGATGGAATTCTTCAATTTAATTCGTTTGCTCACGCCCCGCAACTGGCGAATACTTAGGCTGTCTCCTAACCCCTTTTGAATTCCGAGCTCCGGCCATGCAATCCGAACATCACGGAAACCGCCAGCAAGGCGTCCTCATGCTCGCGGGCGGCGGCCTCCTGATGGGCACGATCGGCGTGTTCGTCGAGGAGGCGCGCCTCGGCGCCCTCACGCTCGTGTTCTTCCGCTGCTTTTTCGGCATGCTCGCGCTCGCCGGATACTGCGCGTACAAGGGCTGGCTCTCGCCGCGGCAGTTCACGCGCCGCACGCTCACGCTCTCGGTGATCGCAGGCGTGCTGATGGTCACGCAGTGGGTGGCCTTCTTCGACGCGATCCATCGCACGAGCATCGCCGTTTCGACGGTCGTGTTCCATGTGCAGCCATTCTGGGTCGTGCTGATGGGCGCGGCGCTCTTTCACGAGCGCCTGGGCGCCGACCGGCTGGGCTGGATCGGCATTGCATTCGTGGGGCTCGTGCTCGCTTCCGGCGTGCTCGCGGAAAGCCATGTGGCCGACCGCACGAGCTACATGATCGGCATTGGCGAGTCGCTGGGCGGCTCGGTGCTCTATGCGAGCGTCACGCTGATCGCCAAGAGCCTGCGCAACTTTCGCCCGCATCTGTTCACGCTCACACAATGCGTGGTGGGGTCGGTGTGCCTGCCGCTCATTGCGCCTTTTTTCGCGCCGCTCGAACTCGCGCATATTTCGGCCACGCAATGGGGCTGGCTCGTGGGTATGGGCGTGCTGCACACGGGGCTGTCGTACGTGCTGATCTACGGCGCGCTGCCGATGTTGACCACGCCCGTGATTGCCGTGCTGCTGTTCGTGTATCCGCTCACTGCGATCGCCGTCGATGCGATCGTCTACGGCCGCGCGCTGAGCGTGCCGCAACTTGCGGGCATGGTACTGATCGTAGCGGCGAGCCTCGGGGTCAATCTCGGCTGGCGCCTGTTGCCGCCGAGGCTCGTGAAGGCGCGGCGCTAATCTACGCGCCGCGTATCGGGTTCACGAAGGCAGCGTTTGCCCCTTCGTTTCCGGCGCGAACGGAATGATCAGCAGGCCGAGAACAAACGCCAGCGCCGTGAGCGCGACCGGCACGCCGAGCGTGTGCATATGCAGCACCGCAGCGCCAAGCAGGAAGTTCACGCCCGCGCCCACGAATCGGCCAAATGACGTGCAGAACGCGAACGCCGTGGCACGCACACGCGTTTCGAACTGCTCGGGCAGCCAGAGGCTGAACAACGCGAAGTTGCCGCCAAAGAAGCCCAGCACGAAGAGCAGCGCGATGAACGGCACGAGCCCGTTCTCCAGGTAGAACGCCCAGCCGAAGCTCGCCGCGATCGTCACGGCCATGCCCGCGAAATAAACGGCGAGCGTCCACTTGCGGCCAATGCGCTCGGCCATGGGCGGCAGTGCGAGACAGCCAAGGATCGTGCCGATCGACAGGATGCCTGTGGCGATCGAAGCCGTGCGGATCGCCTCGGCCTTGCTCGCACCAGCCTTCGTCGCCAGCTGGATCACCGCGGACGGTTCATAGACCGCGCCTGCCCACAGGCCAATGATCGCGATGGTCAGCAACGCGCACGCAACGATGGTGCGCATGCGGTAAACGTCGCCGAAGATTTCACGCAAGGGGCGGCCGCGATGCACATGGCTCGCCTCCGACTTCTGCCACTTGGCCGGCTCCTCCACGCGCGTAAGCACGAGAATCGCCACCACCACCGGCAACGCGCCCGTGAGGAACATGGCGCGCCAGCCGAAGTGCACACCGACCGTGTAATTGAGCGCGGCGGCAATGAAGAAGCCTGCGTAATAGCCGGTCTGCAAGTAGCCCGCGCCCATCTTGCGGCGGTCTTCAGGCCACGATTCGGCTACGTAAGTGCCCGCAAGCGCCCACTCCCCGCCGATGCCCACGCCCGCGAGAAAGCGGTAAATGCCGAGCGACCACACGCTCTGCGCGGTGGCCGAAAGTCCCGTGAAGATCGCAAACATGAAGATGGTGCCGGCCAGCACGCGCGTGCGGCCGTAGCGGTCCGCGAGCGGCCCCCAGATGAACGACAGGCCCCAGCCCACGAGGAAGAGCGCGAACAGGATCGAGCCGGCAAGCCCGACGTTCGCCGCACTCGCCTCGTAGCCCGAACGCGGCAACAGCTCCGTGAGCGCGGGCGTGAGCACGAGTGCGTAGATGAACGAGTCCATCCCGTCCAGCGTCCAGCCTGCCCAGGCGCCCCAGAAACCGGCGATCTGCGACCGGTTGAGCGGTGTCTTGCTGCGAGTACGCCGCGCGGACTCGGTAATCGAATTCATGATGCTCCTCTCTCCTTTGGTGTCCCGCCTGCATGCGCACCTGTTCGTACACACGCCGCGAAACGCGGAAATGCAGGCCGCGGCAGTGCCGGCCCTCTTCAGGAACTCCCTGTAAGCCCCCGTTCTTCTTACCCGTCTATAGTGAAACTGGTGTTTCTGTGTTGCGGGTTTTCGAGGCTTTCGCCTTGGTCGTTTTATATATAATATTTGATCTCATGAGCGACGCAACGAATGGTTTTCCCCTGGAAGGCGCTGCCGCGCCCCGCACCAGCACCTCGCGCATGATCGCCGACGCCTTGCGCAGCGCGATCGTCGAGGGCAAGCTCGCGCCCAACGCGCCGCTGCGTCAGGACGCGATCGCGCGACACTTTTCGGTCAGCGCCATCCCCGTGCGCGAGGCGCTGCGCCAGCTCGCGAGCGAAGGCTGGGCGAAGATCGAGGTGAACAAGGGCGCGAGCGTGGCCTCGCTATCCGCCGACGAAGCGCGCGAGATCTACGAGATCCGCTCCGCGCTCGAAAGCCTCGCGCTAGGCCTCGCCATTCCGAATCACACGAGCGCCACGCTGCGCGAAGTGACCGCGCTGGCCGCCGCCGCGAAGCGCGAACGCGATCCGTCGCTCTATGTCGCGCGCAACGAGGCTTTCCATATGAACCTCTACGCGCCCGCCGGCCGCCCTCAATTGATGGAGATGCTCACCGCGCTCCATCGCCGCGGTGAACGTTATCTGCGCCTGAAATTCGGCTTTCCCGAATACAAGGGCGAATCCGATAGTGAGCATGCCGAAATTCTTGCCGCCGTGAAGCGCGGCGACGTGCCCACCGCGCAAAAGCTCGTGGCCGAGCACCTGCTCGGCACGGGCGAACTCATCTACCGTTTCCTGACCGAGCGCGCCGTGCTGCCGGCGGCACCTCCTGCTGTGCAAACTGCCGCCCCAAAGCCACGCGCCGCCTCTTCCCGCTCACGGAGCCGAACTGCCGATGAAGCCTCAAGCTGATACGCAAAACTCCCCTGACCTCGCGCCGCGTTCGTGGACCACGCGCCGCGACGAAAAGGCCCGCCGCCTCGCCGCCGTATCGGGCTGGCTCGAAGACGGCGTCCTGCCCACCTCGCGCATGACCGATGCGCTCGAACTGCTGATCCGCCCAGGTGATCGCGTCGCGCTCGAAGGCGACAACCAGAAGCAGGCCGACTTCCTCTCGCGCTCGCTGGCAAAGGCCGATCCGGCCAAGGTCAATAACGTTCACCTGCTGATTTCGAGCATCAGCCGCCCCGAGCATCTCACGCTGTTCGAGCGCGGCATTGCGCACCGCGTGGACTTCGCGTTCGCGGGACCGCAGAGCCTGCGTGTGGCGCAACTGCTCGAAGACGGCCAGCTCGAAGTGGGCGCGATCCATACTTATGTGGAGCTGTACGCGCGCATGTTCGTGGACCTGATTCCCCAGGTCGCGCTGCTGTGCGCCGAGAAGGCCGACCGTCACGGCAACCTGTACACCGGCCCGAACACCGAAGACACGCCGACCATCGCCGAGGCCGCAGCTTTCAGCCAGGGTATCGTGATCGTTCAGGTGAACGAAATCGTCGACGAACTGCCGCGCGTGGACATTCCCGGCTCGTGGGTCGACGTGGTGGTGCAGGCCGACCGGCCGTTCGCGGTCGAGCCGCTCTTTACGCGCGATCCGCGTCATATCGGCGACCTGCAGGTGCTCACCGCGATGATGGTCATCAAGGGCATTTACGCGCCCTATGGCATCTCGTCGCTCAATCATGGCATTGGCTTTGACACCGCCGCGATCGAATTGCTGCTGCCCACGTATGGCGAATCGCTCGGCCTCAAGGGCAAGATCTGTCGCAACTGGACGCTCAACCCGCACCCCACGCTGATTCCCGCCATCGAATCGGGCTGGGTGGAAAGCGTGCATTGCTTCGGCAGCGAAGTGGGCATGGAAGCCTATATCGCCGCGCGGCCCGATGTGTTCTTCACCGGCAGCGACGGCAGCTTGCGCTCGAACCGCGTGCTGTGCCAGCTCGCGGGGCAATATGCCGTGGATCTCTTCATCGGCTCGACGTTGCAAATCGACGCGGATGCGAATTCGTCCACCGTCACGCGTGGCCGGCTCGCGGGCTTCGGCGGCGCGCCGAACATGGGCCACGATCCGCGCGGGCGGCGTCATGCGAGCGAAGCGTGGCTCAAGCTGCTCAAGGACAACGGTCCTGTTTCGCGCGGCCAAAAGCTCGTGGTGCAACTGGCGGAAACCTGGAAGAAAGGCGGCGAGCCGACGTTCGTCGACGAACTCGACGCCATCGCCGTAGGCCAGAAGAGCGGCATGCCCGTTGCGCCCGTGATGATCTACGGAGACGACGTGAGCCATGTCGTGACCGAGGAGGGCATTGCGCACCTGCATCGCGCAGAAGGCATCGACGAGCGCCGCGCCGCGCTTGCGGCAGTGGCGGGCGTGACGCCGATCGGCCTGCGCGCGCAGCAGCAGAAAACAGACGAACTGCGTCGCCGCGGCATCGTACAGTTCCCCGAAGATCTCGGCATTCTGCGCGGCGAGGCCAAGCGCTCGCTGCTCGCGGCGCGCAGCATCGACGATCTGGTGACGTGGTCGGGCGGGCTCTACACGCCGCCCGCTCGATTCCGTAGCTGGTAAGCGCGATGCGCACGCTTCCTTTTACGGTGCTTGCCGAGGGCTCGGCGGGTCTTGCGCGGCGTGTCCCGTACGCTGGCGACGCGCGGCTGCCCTCCTCCGATGCGCAACTCGCTCGCTTCGCACGCGACGCGCTGATCGAAGAGGCGCGCCTCACGCCCAAGCCCGCACTTGTAGACGCACGCGGTAGTGGCGCGCACAACGATCTCGATCTCGCGACGATGCTGCGCTCGGCGCACGCGCTCGAGCCCACGTTCGAAGCGCTCGCGCGCGCTTCACGCGGGGCCGCGCCCGGCACGGCGCTGCGCACCGATCTCGCGCGCATCGGCCGCGCCGGTGAAGCCGCGATGATGCGCGCGACGCAAGGCAGCAATGCGCATCGCGGCGCGATCTGGATCGTCGGTCTGCTCGTGGCGGGCGCGGCGATCGTGCATACGCCTGGCAGCGACGACAGCGCTTACGCTCACTCGGCGCACATCTGCGAAACCGCTGCGCAGATCGCGCGCTACGAGGACATGCTCGCGCAACCCGCGCAAAGCAACGGCGAACGCGTGCGCCAGCGCTACAACGTAGGCGGCGCGCGCAGCGAAGCGCAAGAAGGCTTTCCGCACGTCGTGCGCGTGGGACTGCCCGCGCTCTACGCCGCGCGTGCGCAAGGCCACGACGAGGCACACGCGCGCGTGGACGCCTTGCTCGCGATCATGGCCTCGCTCGACGATACCTGCGTGCTGCATCGCGCAGGCCTCGCCGGGCGCGAAGCCGCGCAAGTGGGCGCGCAGCGCGTGCGCGACGCGGGCGGCGTCGCCACGCAAGCGGGCCGCGCCGCGTTCGACACACTCGAACGCGCGTTGCTCGCACTCAACGCATCGCCGGGTGGCGCGGCCGATCTGCTCGCCGCGACGCTCTTCATCGACAGACTGGTTCAGCACCGCATGGGCGGGAGGACGGTTTCATGGAACAACTGACATTCGACTACCCGGCGCAACGCGCCGTGACGACGCGCGCCCATGTGGGCGTGGTGGGCTCGGGCGACCTCGAAGTGCTGCTGCAGCCCGCCAGCGACATGAAGGCGCGCGTGGTCGTGCATACGAGCGTGGATGGCTACAGCCACATCTGGAAGAGCGTGCTCGACCGCTTCTTCACGCGCTATGACGGCGCGGCGCTCATCGAGATCAACGACTTCGGCGCCACGCCCGGCGTGGTGGCGCTGCGGCTCGCGGAAGCCGTCGAAGCAGCGCAGGGAGCGCAGTCATGAGCAGAACTAATCAACTGACGCCCGGCGCGCTGCTGCGCGAGAGCTTTATCGAATTGAGCGCGCGCGAGCGCGCAACCGCCGTGCTGGACGCGGGCACGTTCCGCGAACTGCTCGGACCGTTCGACCGTATTGAATCGCCGTGGCTGCCGTTGCAGGGCATCGTCTGCCAGGCCGACGACGGCGCGGTGATCGCGCGCGGCACCATCGACGGCCAGCCGGCTGTGGTGGCCGCGATCGAATCGGCATTCCAGGGCGGCAGCATCGGCGAAGTGTCGGGCAGCAAGATAGCCGCCGCACTCGAACTCGCACTCGCCGACTGCGAGCGCGGCAAGATCGTGCGGCCGATCATCCTGTTCGAAACCGGTGGCGTGCGGCTGCAGGAAGCCAATCTCGGCCTCGCCGTGATTGCGGAGATCCAGTCGGCCATCGTCGCGTTGCGCGCTCACGTACCCGTGGTTGGCGTGATCGCGGGCATGGTGGGCTGCTTTGGCGGCATGTCGCTCGCGGCAGCCCTGTGTTCAACGCTCGTGATGACGAAGCAAGGCCGCCTCGGCATGAATGGACCGGAGGTGATCGAGCAGGAAGCCGGCATCGAGGAACTCGATTCGAGCGACCGCCGGCAGGTGTGGCAACTGATCGGCGGCGAGCAACGCGCGCAGACCGGTTTCGCCGACGCGCTCGTCGAAGACGCCGTGGACGACGTGCGCACCGCGGTGCGCGCTGCATTTGCACAAAGCGCGCCGCGCACGCCGCGCTCGGCGGATGTCGATGCCACGCTCGCGAAACTCGCCCAGATCGATCCCGCCAGCGTCACCCCTGAAACGATGCGCGCGGTGTTTACCGCTTCGCCCCTGAACCTGAGCGGAGAAAACGCATGAACGACACGACGACGAGCCGCGGCACACGCTGGCTGCGCGCCCTCGCGAGTGGCGAATCAAAGGGCGCATGCGTGCAATACGCCGACGCGCCGCTCGAGGGCGAGGCCGCGCGCTTCATCACCGTTGCGCCCGATCCCACGAACCGCTTTCCACGCGCGCGCGACAACGTGGTTGGCCTCGAACAAGGCTGGGGGCTCGCGAAGGCCGTGCGCGAAGCGATTGCCGAAGACGCGGCGAGCGGCAAGCGCCGCCCCATCATCGCGATCGTGGACGTGAAGAGCCAGGCCTACGGCTATCGTGAAGAGATGCTCGGCATTCACCTCGCGTGCGCCTCGGCCGTTGACGCCTACGCGAGCGCGCGGCTCGCGGGGCATCCCGTGGTGGCGCTGATCGTCGGGCCCGCCATGTCGGGCGCGTTTCTCGCGCACGGCTATCAGGCCAATCGCATCGTTGCGCTCGACGCGCCTGGCACGATGGTCCACGCGATGGGCAAGGAAGCCGCTGCGCGCGTCACGCGGCGCAGCGTCGAGGACCTCGACGAGCTTGGCGAAAAGATCGTGCCGATGTCGTATTCGATGGCGTCGTTCGCGAAGCTCGGTTTGCTCGACGAGCTGATCGAAGGCGTCGATGCGGACGCGCCCAGCGACGCGCAGATCGCACGCGTGCGCGATGTGCTCGCGCAGAAAGTGCGGGAAGCGCGCAACGACAAGAGCGGCCTCGCGCATCGTCTGCAAGGCGAGTCGGCGCAGCGTACGCGCGCAGCGTCGATTGAAGTGCGCAAGCGCCTGGCACAACAGTGGGACGCTAGCTGATGCGCGCGTGCGCGGCCCCGCCGTTTGCCGCCGACGCGCCGCGCGTGGATGATGCGCGCTGGCGCGCGCACGATCTGCTTCGCGTCGCGCGTCTCGCGCCTTCCGACAACGAGCCGGACTGGGTACGCGGCGCGCTCGCTCGTGCGCCTTGGGTCGTCGTGCGGCGCACGTGTGCGGCGGCGGGTTTTGTGGCGGTGGGTGTGCGCGGCTGCGTACGTTCCGAGCGTTTCGGAACATGGCTCAATACTGAGGATATCGAATCATCTTCCAGCCCGGAGGATCTTCGCGACGTTGAGCCACTGAGCACACGCCGCGCACTGCCCGCGTTCATCGCGCTCGCTACCCTGCGCGCAACCGCCTCGCCGCTGCGCAATCATGTTTGGGGCCCCACAGGCAGCGCCGGTTTCGAACTCGCCACGGGTGTTCCCACCCTCACGGCTTCGAGCGATCTCGACATCCTGATTCGCCTGCCGCAACGCATCTCGCGCGCGGCGATCGACACGCTTGCGCAAACGCTCGCGCAAGCCGCCAGCCGCGCCGGCACACGCATCGACGCGCAGCTCGAAACGCCCGCAGGCGGCGTCGCGCTCGCCGAACTTGCGGCGCACAAGCCGCGCGTGCTGGCGCGCGCTTCCAGCGGCGCGCAGCGCATCGCCGACCCCTGGCAAGCGCCATGACGCTCGCCCTGCTCTTTCCCGGCCAGGGCGCGCAAAGCACAGGCTTTCTGCACAAGCTGCCGCAGCACGACGCGGTGCGGGCGACGCTCGACGAGGCGTCGGCTGCGCTCGGCTTCGACGTCCTCACGCTCGATAGCGACGACGCCTTGCGTTCCACGGTTGCCGTTCAGATCGGCCTCACGGTTGCGGGCGTAGCCGTTGCGCGCGCAATGGCACAAGAAGGCCTCGTGCCCCAGTTCAGCGCAGGGCTTTCCGTGGGCGCTTATGCGGCCGCGGTGAGCTGCGACGCTCTGGCGTTTAGCGACGCGCTACACATGGTGCGCAAGCGCGCCGAGCTGATGGAAAACGCTTGGCCATCGGGCTATGGCCTCACCGCCGTTGCGGGGCTGAGCGAAACGCAGGTGGAAACGCTCGCGAATACGCATGCACACGAGGGCGGCTCACGCGTCTACGTGGCAAACGTTAACGCGCCGCGTCAGATCGTCGTGGCCGGCGCCGATGCCGCGCTCGAAGGCTTCGCAGCGCGCGCACTCGCCGCTGGCGCGCGCAAGGCGCAACGGCTCGCAGTCGCCGTTCCTTCGCATTGCGAGCTATTGGCCGGCGCCGCTGAATCGCTCACCGAGTGGGCGCGCGACATTCCCATACGCGCGCCGCGTGGCGTATACGTCGACAATCGCGGCGGCCGGCCGCTCTACAACGCCGACGCCATCCGCGCCGATCTCGCGACCAATATGCGCTACACGGTGCGCTGGTACGACGCGCTCACGGTCATGATCGAGTCGGGCGCGAGCGTGCTGGTCGAGGCGCCGCCCGGCCAGGTGCTGACGGACATTGCGCGCGAGCAGTATCCCGAGGTGGCCGCGCTCGCGGGCTCGGGTTTGCCGCTGGAGCGTCTCGTTGCGATCGTGCGGCGGCGGCTCGGCGAGGATGTCTGAGCGCATCGCCAACGCCGTCTTTGGCGTTTATGCGCATAAATTCTTATTTGATTATTAACGCGAAAGCACTCGCGGACGCGTAATCACCGCACAGAAAATCAGCGATCTTCCCGCCATTTTCAGCGAAAATGAAGCCTATTTACGCAAACCAGGCGTTATCACGCGAAACGTGAGATTCACACGCTCGCCGCCCACGGCAGGCTCCTTCGGCACGCGATGCCGCCACTGCGCCTGGGTCCTGCCCTGCATCACGAGCAGGCTGCCGCTCGTCAGCTGGAAAGATCGCACCACGCCCGTCGCGTTGTGACGCAAATCGAAGCGCCGCGTCGCGCCAAGGCTCAGCGAAGCGATCACCGGCTCGGGGCCGAGTTCGGGTTCGTGGTCCGCGTGCCAGCCCATGCTGTCCGTGCCCGTGCGGTAGCGGTTGAGCAGCACGCTGTTAAAGCGCACGCCGCAAAGCGCCGAAATGGCGTCGCGCAGTTCGGCGACCCGGCGTGTCCACGGTTGTGGGATGTTTCGGATGCCTGAATAGACATACACAGCGCCTTCGTCGCCCTGCCAGGCCGTGAGGCGCGGTTGGTCCACCCAGCCGCCGGGCGTACGGATGCGTTCCTGGCGCCAGTCGGCCTCGGCGATGATGCGCGCGAGCGCCTCGGCGGCCGCCGCAGGCGCGAGCCATGACGGATGCCAGGCCACGTCGGGGGCAGGCGTATCGTCGAAAAGATCGAACATCTGGAGAGCTTCAATCGAGCGGGAATACATACAGTTTCGCATGGCGCGGACCCGGCCGCCGCGCGCTGTCGCTTTGCGCAGGACAGCGAATCAACTGTAAACCGACAGCGAATCAGCAGAAACTGCGGCAAGCGAATCAGGTGAGCAGCGCGATGTAGAACACCGCCGCACCAATGAGCGCGCCGACGAAGCAGAAGCCTTCGGCGGGTTCGTCGGTGGTGCGCGAGCGCAGCCATGCGCCCAGCACGCCGAACATGCCCGCAATACCGAGCGCAACGAACACCATCACGACGTCGAATAACGCGCTTCGGCCAATGTCGGGGATATCGATGTGCTTGACCGCGATATACAACGCGATGGCCATGAGCGAGAGCCCGACCATCGGCAGCATGACATGGCTGCCCTCGTGCCCGACGTGACGACCATGCAGACCCTCATGCAGCCCATGTACGACCGGCCGGATACCTTTCATGATCCGTCTCCCCCAGAGCGCCCGAAACCGCGCGGGCCTCATTTCGAGCATAGTCCATCGCAAGGGCCGATTCAATGGACGTTTAATAGAGTGCGCCCGGCCCCACGAGAACATAGTGCGACGAGTGGGATCGCGCTGGCAATCCAGGGAAATGCCGCAGTGCCACACGCCGTCGCGGTAAAGCGCCAAGGCCTATGCATACAGGCATGCATGTATGTCGATGCGTAATCGATAAACCCTTCCATGGCGCATCGCAGCATGCGAGCGCGCCAAACACCGCCGCCTACCGGCACGAAGTCTGCTGCACCGGTAAAATGCAACGCAGCCACCTGCGCCGCCCCGTTCGGCAGGTGTTCGACCGGGCCTTGCTGGTTGGGCTTTGCTGCAGTGCGCCGTAGCCGGTACGCCAGCGCGCGGCACGCCAATCCACGTCGGTCTGCTCCCATCCGTTCGCGCCGCCATGCCCCGACTCTCGTTTCTGGTCCGCTTCATCGCCATCGGCGTGCTGCTGCACGTTTATGTCGGTTTTCGCCTGATTCCCGACCTGCCCGTTGCGGCCACCGGCAAATGGCTCGCCGTGCTGTGGCTCGTGCTCTCAGTGCTGTTCATCCCGCCTGGCATGCTCGCGCGGCGCTTCAAGCGTCAGCCGCTCGGCGACCGCCTCGCCTGGATCGGCATGCTCGCCATGGGATTCTTCTCGTCGCTGCTCATGCTGACGATCGCGCGCGACATCGTGCTCGCCTCGGCCATGACCGTCGAAGCGCTGTGGCCACGCTCGATCGATCTTGCCGGCTGGCGCACCGTGAGCGCCGCCACGGTGATCGCGCTGGCGTTCCTCTCCTCCGGGTTCGGCTTCTTCAACGCGCGCCGGCGTGCGCGCGTGCGCAACGTCGAGGTGCCGATTCGCGGCCTGCCCGCTGCCCTCGACGGCTTCACCATCGTGCAGTTGAGCGACATCCACGTCGGGCCGACCATCAAGCACGGCTACGTCGACGCCATCGTGCGCGCCGTGAACCAGCTCGACGCCGACGTAGTCGCGATCACGGGCGACGTGGTGGACGGCAGCGTGGCGCATCTCGCGCCCCACACGGCGCCGCTCGCCAGGCTCGATGCGCATCACGGCGTCTATCTCGTAACGGGCAACCACGAGTACTACTCGGGCGCGGACGCCTGGGTCGCCGAGTTCCGCCGCATCGGCCTCACTGTGCTGATGAACCAGCACGTGGTGATCGAGCATGGCGGCGCGCGGCTCGTGCTGGCCGGCGTGACCGACTACACGGGCGGTCAGTTCGATCCCGCGCACCGCAGCGATCCGGCCGCAGCACTGCGCGGCGCGCCCGCCGACGTCAACACGCGCGTGCTGCTCGCGCATCAGCCGCGCACGGCCCACGCCGCCGCCGACGCAGGCTTCACACTGCAACTCTCCGGCCACACGCACGGCGGCCAGATCTTCCCGTGGAATTTTCTCGTGCGGTTGCAGCAGCCGTTCACGGCAGGTCTCGAAAAGCTCGGCAGCCTCTGGGTGTACACGAGCCGCGGGACGGGGTACTGGGGGCCGCCCAAGCGTCTTGGCGCGCCTTCGGAAATCACGCGCGTGCGGCTCGTAGGCGCACATTGAGAACTCGCGGCGACCAGACTGCGGCCACCCCGCGCGCTGCATCCGCCAGACGGCTTTAACCGGAATTCATCGCACATGGAAGGCAACAAGCACCTCCACCAGACATCGTTCTATTTGCTGCTGTTCGCGGTGTCCATCGCGCTTTGCTTCATCCTCGCGCCGTTCTTCAGCACGGTGCTCTGGGGCGCCATACTCGCGTTGATCTTCCAGCCCGTGCAGCGCCGGCTCGTCGCGCGGCTCGGGCGGCGGCGCAATATCGCCGCGCTCATCACACTCACGATTTGCCTCGTCATCGTGATCTTTCCGCTCACGCTAGTGACGGCCACGCTGGTGCAGCAGGTCGCCTCGGCGTATCAGCAGGTGCGCAGCGGCAGCCTCGACTTCGGCGCGTATTTCACGCAGATCGTCCATGCCATGCCCGTGTCGATCCAGAACCTGCTCGCGCGCTACGACCTCATGGATCTGCCGGGGCTACAGCAGCGGCTTTCGGCGGGCGCCGCGCAGATCAGCCAGTTCGTGGCCACGCGCGCACTCTCCTTCGGGCAGAACACGCTGCAATTCATCGTGAGCTTCGGCGTGATGCTCTATCTGTTCTTTTTCCTCGTGCGCGACGGCCGCGACATTTCGCGACTCGTGCGCGAGGCCATTCCGCTCGACGAACAGCACAAGCTGCATCTCATGCGCAAGTTCACGACGGTGATCCGCGCAACCGTGAAGGGCAACGTGGCGGTGGCGGTCGTACAGGGCGGGCTGGGCGGCATTGCGCTCTGGGTGCTCGGCATTCAGGGCGCGCTGCTGTGGGGCTTCGTGATGATGCTGCTCTCGCTGTTGCCCGCCGTGGGCGCGGCGCTCGTGTGGGGGCCCATTGCGATCTACTTCCTCTCCACGGGCGCGGTGGCGAAGGGCGTCGGGCTCATCGTCTTCGGCTCAGTCGTGATCGGCACCGTGGACAACGTGCTGCGCCCGGTGCTCGTGGGCAAGGACACGCGCCTGCCCGACTGGGTCGTGCTGATCTCGACGCTCGGCGGCATTTCGCTCATGGGCATCAACGGCTTTGTGATCGGGCCGCTCGTCGCGGCCCTCTTCATCAGTTGCTGGGACTTGCTGCGCAAGGACCAGCACAACATCGAAAACGAAAGCTCGCCCGTCGAAGACGAGCCGGTCTAACGAGCCCGCCTCAGGGCGACATCAGCGCGACATCAGGGCGAGACGTGCAGCGGCAAGCCGGCGCGGCCCTGGCGTGAGATGCCAGCAACGGGGACTTCGGTCGCGTGGACGCCGTCCACGGCCACCGAAAACCCGAACGTGTTGACGCCATCCGCGCTGCGCACGAACACCGTGCCGCCGTGCATCTCCGCCACAGCCTTGACGATCGAAAGCCCGAGCCCGTGATTTTCGTGGCTGTTCGAGCGCGCCTCCTGAATGCGGTAGAAGCGGTCGAAAATGTGCTCGCGCGTCACCGGATCGAGCGGCTCGCCGGGATTCGAAACGGCGATCTCGACGTGCCCGTTCTGCGGCGCGACGGTGGCGCACAGCGTCGTGCCCGGCTGCGAATGCTGGATTGCGTTGACGAACAGATTGCTCACGGCGCGGCCGATCAGCGACGTGTTCACCCAAGCGCGCGCATCGCCCTGCACTTCCACGCGAAGCTGCGCCTCTTCCAGCGGCATCTCGAGAAAATCGAGCATGCGTTCGATCTCCGAGCGCAACGACACTTCCGTGAGGTCGGTCGCGCGTTCGCCGCGATCGCTGCGCGAGAGGAACAGCATGTCGTTCACGATCACGCGCAATCGTTCGAATTCCTCAAGATTCGATTGCAGCGTCTGTTGCAGCTGCTCGACCGAACGGTCGCGCGTGAGCGCCACCTGGGTCTGACCGATCAGGATGCTCACCGGCGTACGCAGTTCGTGCGCCACGTCGGCGTTGAACGATTCGAGGCGCTCGTACGCCTTGTCGAGACGCTCGAGCGCGCCATTGAACGACGTGGCGAGTTCGTGCAGTTCCTCGGGCAGTTCATCGGAATGCAGGCGCTGACGCCGGTTCGACGGACTCAACTGCGAGGCCTCGCGCGAGAGGCGCGTAAGCGGCGCCAGCCCGAAGCGCGTGACCGCGCGGCTCAGCAACGCGACCGCAATGGTGGACAGCGCGATCAGCACGCCGAGCGCAATGCCAAAGCGCCGCAGCATGCCTTCGGTGCGCACGCAGTCGCTGCCGACCACGAGTTTCACCTGGGGCCGATCGCCGCTCGCGGGCACGATAAAGGTCGTCGTGATGATGTCGTAGCTGCAGCCGGGCGGGCGCACGAGCACGTGGTTCGGACCCACGTCGCCCGTGACCTTGCCGACGATGGGCGTGCCGAAACGAAAGCGCGGATCGGGGCCTTCGACGTAGTAATGCATGCGGCTATCCGCAGGCGAGAGATCGCGCAGCTTTTCCTGCACGAAGGCCCACTTCTGCACATCCGGTGCGTGCGAAACGATCAGGCTCGCAATGCGTGCGCGCGTGTCGAGCGTTTCGCGCAGCTCGTTGAAAAGCTGGCGCTGCATCAGGAAGAAGAGACCCGCGCCGGTGAGCGTGAACACGATGAGCGACACCGCTGCGAACATCGCCGAAAGCCGCAGCGAGATCGAGCGTTTCATGACGTCTGGCCTCCTTCCTCGCGCACTTCGAGCACGTAGCCCATGCCGCGGATGGTGTGCAGCAGTTTCGCCGCATGCGGACCGTCGAGCTTGGCGCGCAGCCGCTTGATCGCCGTTTCCACCACGTTCGCATTGCTTTCGAAGTTCACATCCCAGACCAGCTCGGTGATGAGCGTCTTCGAGAGAATCTCGCCGCGCCGCCGCGCGAGCACCGAAAGCAACTGGAATTCCTTCGCCGTAAGATCGAGGCGCACGCCGTCGCGCGTCGCGCGGCGGCTGATGAGATCGACCTGCAGATCGCCCACCGAAATCAGCGTGGATTCCTGTGTACGCGCGCGCCGCGTGAGCGCGCGCAGCCGCTCGACGAGTTCGAGAAACGAGAACGGCTTCGTCAGATAGTCGTCGGCGCCGTCGCGCAGGCCGTGCACGCGGTCGTCCACGCGGTCGCGCGCCGTCAGCATGATGACCGGCGTGTCCTTCTTCGCGCGCACGGCGCGCAGCACGCCGAAGCCGTCGAGCTTCGGCAGCATCACGTCGAGCACGATCACGTCGAAGTCGTACTCCGTGGCCATCCACGCGCCTTCCTCGCCGTCCATGGCGACGTCCACGACCCAGCCCTGTTCCGTGAGTCCGCTGCGCAAGTAGTCGACGACCTTGCGCTCGTCTTCGATAACCAATACTTTCATGCCCGCCCTCCTCTTCGCGCGCTGCCCTGGCGGTGCCGGCCACTGCGGCTCGTGACCGCCGTTGCGCGCTTTTATATACCCTGGTGCCGGGCTCGCTCAAGCCCGTTTTTATGAACCGCCTTTATGCCCCGCTTTCAGCCCTTGCCCGCGACCTGACTTTGACCCTCGGCCTTCGGCACTTCGCGGCACGTGCCCGCGCTGCATGCCATCTCGCGATCGTCGGCGCTCCAGCCGCCGCCCAGCGCCTTCGCAAGAAAAACCACCGTGGCGGCCTGCTGGCCGTGAATCTGCACTTCCTGGCGCTCGCTCGCGAGCAACTGCTGCTCCGCGTTGAGCACATCGATGAACGCCACGAGGCCGCCCTGATAGCGATCGTTGGCGAGATCGAAGGACTTGCGTGCGTCGTCCACCGCCGACTGGCCATCGGTCGATGCGCGCTCCAGCACCGAAAGGCCCGTTACCGCATTTTGCACCTCCTGGAACGCGGTGAGCACAGTCTGACGATACGAAGCCTGCGCCGATTCGTAACCGGCCTGCGCGAAATCCACGCCCGCCGCGCGCTTGCCGCCGTCGAACAGCACCTCGCTGGCCGTCGCGCCCACCGACCACATGAGACTCGGCACGGAAAAAAGGCCGCCAAAACGCGTCGATTCCCAGCCCAAGGTCGGCGAGAGCGTGATGTCCGGAAAGTACGCCGAGCGCGCGACGCCGATCTGCGCATTGGCCGCGGCCATCGCGCGCTCGGCAGAAGCCACGTCGGGCCGCCGCTGCAACAACTCGCTCGGCAAGCCTGTGGGAAGCGCAGGCACCGGCAGCGGCGTGACCTTCTGCGCAATCGTGAATTCGGGCGCCGGCTTGCCGACCAGCACGGCAATGGCGTTCTGCTCCTGCTGGCGCTGGTTTTCGAGCAGATGCACCTGGGTTTGCGTCGCAGCGAGCTGGGCTTTTTGCTGTAGCAGTTCCAGACCCGACACCGCGCCGAGGTCGTGCTGCGCCGTCACGAAGTCGAGCGCCTTTTGCTGCAACTGCGCCGAGCGGTTCACCACGTCGATCTCATTGTCGAGTTCGCGCATGGCGAAATAGTCGGTGGCGAGTTCGGCGGTGAGCACGAGGCGCGCGTTGGCGAGATCGTCGCCGGCCTGCTGCGTCGATGCCTGCGCCGACTCCACCATGCGCCGGATGCGCCCGAACAGATCCAGTTCGTAGCTCACGGTCGCGCCAACGATGACCTGGTTCTGCACGGTCGACGTGTTGGGCGTCGCGTAGTTCGTGAGCGGACGATTCGCGGAGATGCGCTCGCGCGCGAGGCCCGCGTCGAGCCCGACCTGCGGGCTTTGCTGCGACGACACCGAAGCGAGCGTGGCGCGCGCCTGCGCGTAGTGCGCGACGGCCACGCGCAGCGTCTGGTTCTCGGCGAGCGCCGCAGTTTCCAGACCGTCGAGTTCGGCGTTGTCGAACGCCTTCCACCACTGCGGATCGAGCGGCGCATGCGAAGGCTGCGCCGCGTGCCAGTACGAATCGGCGGAATCGACGCGCCAGGCCGCCGGACTTTGCGTTTGCGGCGCGTGATAGTCAGGGCCCACAGTGCAAGCCGCTAGACCAATCGCGCCTAGCGCCGTGACGTAGGCGAGTGGCCGTTGCCGCGTGTTTTGCCGCCTGGTCACGTCGCGCTCCGCTTGGCGGCTTCGCGCGCCGCTTCGGTCTTGTTCGGCGCAACCACGACGACGCTGTCGCCATCCGCTATCGAATCGCTCGGGTTGAGCACGACGCGGTCGGTCGGCTCGATCCCGCGGCTGATTTCGAGCGTCTGCCCAAGATCCTGCGCGATTTCCACGGGCTTGAGTTTGACCTTGCCATCCGCGTCGACGACTGCAAGACGCGGGCCTTCCGAGCGGAACAGCAGCGTGTTGCCGGGCACCGTCAGCAAGCCCTTCGCATCGGTCTGCAATGCGGCCTGCACGTATGCGCCGGGCAGCAGCTTGCCGTCGTGATTGGGCAGCGAGATTTCGGCCTGCAGCGTGCGCGTGGCCACGTTGATGGCCTGCGCCGTGCGCGTAACGGTGCCGTCGAACGTCACGCCCGGCAGCTCCTGCTCGGTCACGCTCACGTGCTGGCCAACCGCCACTTGCTGCGCGTAAGTCTGCGGCACGTCGAGATAGAGGCGCAGCGGATCGGCCTGCGCAATCGAAAAGAGCGCATGCCCCGCGCCGCCGTTGCCCGCATTCACGAGGTCGCCGATATCGACGTTGCGCTGCGTGATGATGCCCGTGATCGGCGCGACGATGCGCTGGAACGACTTCATCTCCGTGAGGCGGCGCACGTTCGCGTCGGCGGCGGCGAGATTCGCCTGGTCCGTGTTGAATGCGCCCTGGCGGTCGTCGAGCTCTTGCTGCGAGACCGCATCGCGCTGGCGCAATTGCTGTGCGCGATCGAACGAGGTCTTCGCGAGCGCGAGCGTCGAGGCGGACTGTTCGCGCTGTGCCTGCGCCTGCGCGAGTTCCTGGTCGATCTCGGGCGTGTCGATCTCCGCGAGCAACTGACCTTGCTGCACGTGCGCGCCGATATCGGCGTACCAGCGCCGCACGTAGCCGTTCGCGCGCGAGTAGATCGGTGCTTCGACGTAGCCGCGCAATGTGCCCGGCAGCACGATGCGGCCGTCCGCGCCCGCCGCCTTGGGCTGCACGACGCTTACGTACTGCTTCGCGTTTTGCTTCGTGACTTCCGCGAGATGGTGGGCGTTCATGAGGTTCGCGACGATCGTGCGCGTGGCGCCCGCCGCGAGCAGCAGCGCGACCACGATCACCGCGAAGCGTGCGCGCTTGCCCGCCTGGCCGCGCGCCGGCAGGTCCATGCCCTGCTCGCCGCCCACGGTGATGTCGAGAGATGAATGGTGGTGAGGTTCGTTCATGTCTTCGGCCATAGTGACTTAACGGGTATCGCCTCGCGCGACACGGCGATGCGCCTCGCGCTCGCGTTTCGCGGCGGCGCGTTGGGCGAGCCGCGTATGCACGGTCGCAAACATCAGGGGTACGAACAATAGCGTGGAGACCGTAGCGAACAGCAGGCCGCCGATCACCGCGCGCCCGAGCGGCGCATTCTGCTCCGCGCCTTCGCCAAGGCCGAGCGCCATCGGCACCATGCCGATCATCATGGCGAACGCCGTCATCAGCACGGGACGTATGCGGGTAGCGCCCGCTTCGAGCGCAGCGGCGAGCGGCGTCGCGCCAGCGGAGAGACGCTGACGCGCGAACGAAACCACGAGAATACTGTTCGCGGTCGCTACGCCCACGGTCATGATCGCGCCGGTGAGCGCCGGCACGCTGAGATGCGTGCCGGTGATGAACAGCATCCACGCAATGCCCGCGAGCGCTGCCGGCAACGCGCTGACGATGATGAGCGGATCGGCCCACGACTGGAAGTTCACGACGATCAGCAGATACACGAGCACCACCGCCATCGCAATACCGACGCCGAGACCCACATACGACGAACGCATCGTGCCAATCTGCCCGCGCATGGTGATAGTCGTGCCGCGCGGCGCGTGCGCCTGCACATGCCGGATGATGTCGTTGATGTTCACGCCCACAGAACCCAGGTCGCTGCCCTCCACACTCACGAGCAGGTCGATCACGGGACGGATGTTGTAGTGCGTGATGATGGCGGGCCCGTCATGTGGCCTGAGCTGCACGAGATTGCTCACCAGTTGCAGCGGCGCATTGGGGTTCGTGCTGTGTGCGGAGACGGGCGTGCCCATCAGCTCGTTCATCGAGGTTTCGCGATACTGCGGTGTTTGCACCGTGAGCGGATATTCCACGCCGTTTTGCGGGCTCACCCAAAACGCAGGCGACGTCTGCGTACTGCCCGAGAGCGCGATCAGCACGTCCTGCGCTACGTTCTGCGGGCTCAGGTTCAACTGCTGCATGCGCGAGCGGTCCATCGCGAGCGTGAGCGCGGGCTCGTCGTTGCGCTGCTCGATGTGCGCGTCGACTGCGCCCGGCAGTTGCCGCACCTGCTTGAGCAGCGTGCTCGCCAGCGCCATGTCCTGGTTCAGATTCGCGCCCACCACCTGCACGTCGATCGCCGCGGGCTGACCGAAGTTGAGAATCTGCGTGATGATGTCCGCGGGCTGGAAGAAGAACTCGACGCCCGGAAAACGTTGCGGAAGCAACGCACGCAGCTTATCGATGTAAATGCGCGAGGGATCGTGATCGGGCTTCAGCGCGATCTGAATTTCGCCGTCGAGCGTGCCCATCGTCCCCGCATTGCTGTACGAGAGATTGATACCGCTATAGGGCAGTCCGAGGTTGTCGACGATCGTTTCGAGTTGGTCGGGCGGCACGACCTCGCGAACCACCTGCTCCACCTGGTCGGCCAGGCGCGCGGTTTCCTCGATGCGAAAGCCCGTTGGCGCGCGCATGTGAAGGCGGATGTTGCCCGCATCGACCGAAGGAAAGAAGTCGCGGCCAAGGAAAAACACGAGGACGAGCGAAAGCAGGCAAAACGCGAGGAAGCTGCCGCCGAAGAGCTTGCGGCGCGAAAGCAGCAGGCTCAACAGCGCGATGTAGTTGGCGCGCACGCGCTCGAACGCATGATTGAAGCGCCAGTGGATGCGCGAGAAGAGCGAGCTTTGTGCGCGCTGCGCGTGCGCGGTGGGATCGTGGCCCTCGAAGAGCAGCATCGCAAGCGTCGGCACCAGCGTGCGCGAGAGGATATACGACGCGATCATCGCGAACACCACGGCTTCCGCGAGCGGCACGAACAGAAAGCGCGCCACGCCGGTGAGGAAGAACATCGGCACGAACACGATACAGATGCATAGCGTCGAGACGAGCGCGGGCACCGCGATTTCGCCGGCGCCTTCGAGAATGCCGTCGTGCAGTTTCGCGCCCAGATGCAGGTGCCGTTCGATGTTCTCGATCGTGACCGTTGCGTCATCAACCAGAATGCCGACAGCGAGCGCGAGGCCGCCGAGCGTCATGATGTTGATGGTCTCGCCAAGCGCATAGAGCGCGATGATCGACGAGAGAATCGACAAGGGTATCGACACGGCGATGATGAGCGTGCTGCGCCAGTTGCCGAGAAAGAGCAGGATCATTGCTGCTGTGAGCGCGGCCGCGATGAGCGCTTCGCGCACCACACCCTGCACGGCTGCGGAAACGAATACGGACTGGTCGAAGAGCGGCTTCACGACGAGGTCGGCGGGCAGCGTGTCGCGCGCCTTGGGCAACAGGTCTTTGAGCGCACCCACCACCTGCAGCGTCGAAGCATCGCCGCTCTTCAAGATCGACATCAGTACGCCGCGCTGGCCGTCCTGGCGCACGACATTGGTCTGCGGCGTGAAGCCGTCGCGCACATGCGCCACGTCGCCGAGATAGGTGGTCGCGCCGTTCACTGTCTGCACGGGAATGCGGTTCAGCCCGGCAAGCGTATCGGGCGATGCATTGGTGTCCACACGATATTCGGTTTGCCCGAGCTTGGCCGTGCCCGTCGGCAATATGAGGTTCTGCGCGTTGACGGCGTTGACGATATCGGCGGGCGTGAGGCCCTTCGATATGAGCGCGCGCGTGTCGAGATCCACGGAGATCACGCGCGTCTTGCCGCCATATGGGTAAGGCACTTGCGCGCCGGGAATCGTAATGAGCTGCGGGCGCAGAAAGTTCATCGCGACGTCGGCGAGCGCCTGCTCGCTCATCGACTTGCTCGAGAGGCCGAGCTGGATCACCGGAATACTCGAGGCCGAATAGCTGATCACGAGCGGCGGCGTGGCGCCCGGCGGCATCTGCTTCACCTGCGCCTGCTCCGATGCGACGGCCTGTGCGATCGCCGTTTGCAGGCTCGCGCCCGGCTGCAGGAACAGCTTGATGATGGCGATGCCCGGCAGCGATTGCGACTCGATGTGCTCAATGTTGCTTACCGTGGTCGTGAGGCTGCGCTCGTTGACCGAGGTGATGCGGTCAGCCATGTCCTTCGAGGAAAAGCCGGTGTACGACCAGATGATGCTGATGACCGGAATGTTGATGTTCGGCAGCACGTCGGTGGCCATCGACATGAGCACGAACGGCGTGGCCAGCACGATCAGGATGGCCATCACGATGAACGTGTACGGTCGCTTCAGCGCGAGATTGACAATCCACATGTCAGTGTTTCGGACAACTCAGGCGAGGGGTTGAGACGAGGACGCATTCATCCAGCGGGTGCCGCATCATAGGCAATGGCGGTGGCGGTTCGCTGGCGCCAATATGGCGAAATTGACA
This sequence comes from Paraburkholderia sp. JHI869, assembly GCF_038900775.1. Lineage (NCBI taxonomy): Bacteria > Pseudomonadati > Pseudomonadota > Betaproteobacteria > Burkholderiales > Burkholderiaceae > Paraburkholderia > Paraburkholderia sp. JHI869. The sequence goes on along the minus strand of NZ_JAYMSC010000010.1, from coordinate 8,362 downwards.
GGCAACACGCGAGGCGTATGAAAGCGCACGAGAACGCAGATAGATCGCCGCCGTAGCGGCGCAAAGCGCGTGAAATCCGCAGCCGCGAAACGCGCCGTAACAGACTCGCGCTTCGCGATGACTTCTTTAACTGCTTCAGTTCACCGCTTTAATTCACAAGGCGCAGGCGCTCGAGGTCGTGCGTGCTGTGAGTGCGGGCGCGGCCGCTACGCGCTCGCGTGCCCCGCGGACCCGCGTGTGCCTCCACCTCGCGAAGCGGCGGTTCAACGCACGTGGCGAGCGCGGCCTCCTGCTCGGCGAGAACGAGCGGCACTTTCTCACGCAGGAACTCGACGAAGGTGCGGATCTTCGCGTCCAGATAGCGGCGCGAAGCGTACAGCGCGTAGATGTTGAGCTTTTGCAGCGTGTGCGTGGGCAGCACGCGAACCAGCGTGCCGTCGGCGAGACCGGGCAGCGCCACCGGCACCGGCAGCGGGCCGATGCCCATGCCCTCGCGTATGGCGAGCGCGAGCGCTTCGGGGTTGTTCACCTGGAACGGCGTCACGCCCGTATGCCGGAAGGTCTCGCCCAAGGGCCCTTCGGACACCCATTGGCCGGCGGGGAGGCTCGCATCGGTCAGATGCAGGCAGGTATGCGCCTCGAGGTCATCGAACGATTGTGGCTCGCCGCGCGTGCGCAAATACGCCGGCGACGCGCAAAGAATGGCGGCGGTGCTGCCCAGCTGCTGGGAGATCAGCGCGGAGTCCTCGAGCTCGGCGGCCACCACGACCGCGACGTCGAAGCCCTCCTCGATGATGTCGGGCATCTGCTGCGCGATGGTGAGATCGACCGATACCTCAGGCAAATGCTGCTGATAACGCGCGATGAGCGGCATCACATAGTGCTGTCCGAAACTCGTGCCGCCATACACGCGCAGCTTGCCCGCGGGGTTCGCGTGGGCGGCGGCGGCTTCGGCCTCGGCCTGCTCGATGTCGGCGAGAATGCGCTTGCAGCTCTGGAAGTAACGCTCGCCCGCTTCGGTCAGCGACATGCGCCGCGTGGTCCGGTTAAGCAGCCGTGTGCGCAGCCGCGACTCCAGATCAGTGACCGCGCGCGAGACCTGCGCCGTCGTCATCGTTTCGCTCGCCGCAGCGCGCGTGAAGCTGCCGGACTCCACCACTCGCACGAAGACCCGCATATTGCGCAGCGTATCCATCAGAAACCCCCGTTCATTCGACCTGCCTTCCCATCTCGATACGAATGAAACTAGTTTCGCCCATGAGCCGTGGCCTGATCCTGACTCGAACATGACAGCGCGGACAGCTTGGCGCAAAGCCCCGTCCCGCGTATGATCCACGAGCCCTCGGGGTGTCCTTGACCGCACCCGTCACGCCTTGCGCGAGAGCCGCATGGCATGCGGCAGCCCTGCGCTTTCATGACAAAACGATGACTCTCGAATTCGCCCTGCGCCTTCTCGCGGCGTTCGCCTGCGGCGTCGCCATCGGCCTCGAACGCCAGATTCGCCAACGCACGGCCGGTCTGCGCACGATCACGCTCGTGGCAAGCGGCGCGTGTTTATTCGTGACGCTCGGCGTGCTGACCGGCAACGGATCGACCGGCGTAACGCAAATCGCGGCTTATGTCGTTTCTGGCGTGGGGTTTCTCGGCGGCGGCGTCATCATGCGCGAGAAGGGCTCGATTCAGGGCATCAATACTGCGGCGACGCTATGGTGTTCGGCGGCCGTGGGGGTGCTGTGCGGCGCGGGCCACTACGGCCCGGCGGTGGCCGGCACCGTCGTCGTGCTGCTCACGAATACCGTGCTGCGCGAGGTGAGCCGCATCATCAACGCGTCGCCCGTTTCGAATGCGGATCTCGTACGCGCTTACGTGCTTACCGTGGTTTGCCGCGAAGAAGACGAAGTCCATATCCGCACGTTGCTTTCAAATTCTTTGTACTCAACGCCGCTTTCATTTCAAAGCCTCACGAGCGAGGATCTGGCCGGCGATCCGCCGCGCCTGCGCGTGACGGCAACGATGCGCCTGCATCCGAAGTACCAGCCGAAGCTCGAGCTCATGGCGAGCCGCCTGAGCATGGAGAAAGGCGTCTCCAGCGTGAGCTGGACTGCCGCGGAACCCGAAATCGCGCCCGAATGAGGATTGGCGCATTGCATCGGCTCGCATTCCTTACGAATGCATTTCTAGTTCATTGCGCTTTTTAAAACTATTCGCGGCGGTGTTCAAGAACTGTCAATTCTGGCCGCGTTTCATGGACGCCTGGTCGCCCTTGAACTAAGCTCCACTCACCGTGATTCGTTCACGCCAACAAGGGGAGTCTATTCATATGGAACACGGCATCATTGCCTGGCTCATCATCGGCGCAATCGCAGGCTGGCTCGCTGGCGTCCTCGTCAAGGGCGGCGGCTTCGGATTGTTCGTCGATATCATCGTCGGCATTGTCGGCGCGTTCATCGGCGGGTGGCTTGCCGGCGTGCTCGGCATTCATATCGGCGCCGGTATCATCAGCTCGATCATTACCGCCATTGTCGGCGCGGTCATTCTGCTCTTCATCATTCGCCTCGTCAGACGAGCGTAGCGAATTCGCGCTATCAATGAAAAACGGGAGCACCGTTGCCGGTGCTCCCGTTTTATTTTGTGTGCTTCTGAATCGCGAGCGCCTTATGCGTTCGCTGCGAGTCCGCCCGTCGCTTCAGGCAACATCGAGCCTGTTTGATTGAAGCGCAGATGCATTTCATAGGCGCGTGCGAGATCGTGGGGCGTCTGGCCACCAATCTTGAGTGCGTCGCGATAGTAGTCGCGCAGCAGGTCGCGATACAGCGGATGCGCGCAATGCTCGATCACGAGGTTGGCGCGTTCGCGCGGCGCGAGACCGCGCAAGTCGGCGAGGCCCTGCTCGGTCACGATCACGTCCACGTCGTGCTCGTTGTGATCGACGTGCGGGACCATCGGCACGATGCTGGAAATGCGGCCGTCCTTCGCAATCGCCTTGGTCGCGAAGATCGCGCACGACGCATTGCGCGCGAAATCGCCCGAGCCGCCAATGCCGTTCATCATGTGCGTGCCGCCCACGTGCGTGGAATTCACATTGCCGTAAATGTCACATTCGAGCGCGGTGTTCAGCGCGATCAAGCCCAGGCGCCGAATCACTTCCGGATGATTGCTCACTTCCTGCGGACGCAGCACGAGCTTGTCGCGATAGCGGTCGAGTTCGGCGAGCACCTGGGCCTGGCGCTGCGCGGAGAGCGTCATCGAAGCGCCCGAGGCGAATACCATCTTGCCGGAATCGATCAGGTCAAAAGTCGAGTCCTGCAATACTTCGGAGTACATCGTAAGCGCTTCGAACGGCGAATCCACGAAGCCCGAAAGCACCGCGTTCGCGATCGTGCCGATGCCGGCCTGCAGCGGCGGCAATTGCGCGCTCATGCGGCCGTGCTTCACTTCGTGCTGCAGGAACTCGATGAGGTGACCTGCAATGCGCGCGGTTTCCTCGTCGGCGGGCAGCACGGTCGAGGGGCTGTCCGATTCGTTCGTGATGACGATGGCGGCGATCTTCTCCGGCGGAATCTCGATGGCGTTCGTACCCACGCGGTCCTGCGGGCGCACGATCGGCAACGGATCGCGATGCGGGCGGCGGCCAGGAATCCACACGTCGTGCAGGCCTTCGAGCGCGAGCGGCTGCGCGAGATTGATTTCGACGATCACCTTCTCCGCGAGAATCGCGAAGCTCGCCGAATTGCCGACCGATGTCGTGGGCACGATCGCACCGGTCTCAGTGATTGCGGCGGCTTCGATGATCGCGAGATCGAGCTTGCCGAGTAGGTTCGCGCGCAGCATCTCCACGGTTTCCGAAAGATGCTGGTCGACGAACATCACTTCGCCGCGGTTGATCGCCTTACGCAGCGTGCCGTCCACCTGGAACGGCAGTCGGCGCTCGAGCACGCCCGCTTCGGTCAGCATGCGGTCCACGTCGTGGCCGAGCGAGGCGCCCGTCATCAGCGTGATACGCAGCGGCTCCTTCTCTTCGCGCGCGCGGCGCGCCAGTTCGATCGGCACGGCCTTCGTGTCGCCGGCGCGCGTAAAGCCGCTCGCGCCAACGCGCATGCCATTGCGCACGAGTTGGGCCGCCTCGGCAGCCGAAGTGATTTTCCCGCGCAAGGCGGCACAACGAATACGGTCTTCGTACATCAAAGTCTCCACAAACTCTCTGATCGCCTGGTGCCTATTTTCAGGTCTTGCATCGGCGGTCGTGCACTGCGAGTTTCACAAAACACTGTTGCAGCGTCTCTTGAAGCCCCAATGCGCAAAGCCGCGGCGCCCGGATGAAGGCGTCGCGGCACAAGATTTCAGCGTGCGCCTGCACATGGCTGGCGTGCTCTCGATCTCAGCTACCGAAATAAATATTGCAGAAGCTGACCGGGCCGACGCATTCATCCTTCTTTGCCGGCTTTACGTTTTCGCGTTGGGCGCTTGCTTGCGGGGCAGCGGTCTGCGCGATCTGCTGAGGGACGCTCGCTGCCGGTGCTTCGTTCTGCGCATGAGCAGCGGCGGCGGCAAACAGCGAACAGGCAACAACAGCGATCTTCAGGGACTTCATTTGACTCTCCAGTGCTAACGGGGTACTGCGAAGCAGTGATGTGACTATATGACTCGGTGTCGTATTGATTAAGGAGGCGGGGTGGAAGGCATATTTCCAGACTGCAGCAAGATCGCGCGGGCCCGCTTTCATTGTGTTTCCAACGATTCCCGAGGCGCAGACGTGCGGCGTGCGCGGCGTGCGAGCGGCCCGAGCGGCGCATCGCGATCGAGCAGCGCGCTGCGGATGAAATGCAGATGGCTCAGCAGCCGCTGCACCTCGTGCCGCCTTTCTCGCTCGTGATGCACGGTCTCAAGCGATTCCTGGGCGATCCAGGTTGCGGCGCGCACGGCGCTGAGCGCACGGTCGAGCGCGATCCCGTCCGGATTCTCGAAGAGATGCGCGATGTCCTCCTGCACACGCGCGAGGGCCGCAGGCCAGCGCGCGTCATGAAAGCCGAGCCAGGCCGCCGCGCGCGCCTCGTTGCGCAGATCGACCACGGCGTGCCCGACTTCGAGCGTCACGAGCATCCAGCGCAGCGCGCGCCGGTGCGCCTGGCGGCGCCCGTTCAGCAAGAGCCTCAACTGGTGCATCAGATCGTGCGTACCGGACTGGAAGCGCTGCCCGAGGCCATCCAGTTCTCCGTGACAAGCGAGCACGACTTGCCCACGCAACGACACGCACATGCGCTCGACGAGCCAGTTCATGTGCGGCGGAAACACCACCGCGAAAGCGAGCGATGCGACCAGCATCGCGGCGACGACGGCGATGCCGTTGTTGATCAGCAGATCCGGCGTATAGACGATCACGTTGTCCGGGCCGGCCAGCAGGCAAAAGAACACCGAGAAGCCGACGCCGTAGCCCGCTATGCGCGAGCGCGTGGCGAGAAAAGCGCCGATGGCGAGTACCGGAACCAGCGTCGCGCAGAGCAAGGGAAACCCATCGACATTGGGATAGACGTAGCAGGTGAAGAGATAACCCGTCACGGCGGCAAATCCCGCACCGACCGCCATCTGTACGGCCATGCGCGACGCGTTCGGCGCCGACGACGTGAGCGCGCACGTGAGCGCGGCCGCGATCATCGCGAGCCCGCCGCTCGGCCAGTCGGTCTCGACCCAGAACCAGCCCAGGGCCGCCACCACGACAGCGGTGCGCAAGAAGGTGAATGCCACTACGTACCAGCTCGTGCGGGGCACGTAGCGCGCCGCGCGCGGCTCCTGCGCAGGACGCGCCTCCATGAGCGATGCCCACGTGCGGCTGTAGCGGACGATCTCGGTCGTGAAGCGATAGATGAGTTCGGCGGAGGTGTCGAAGTCGGGTAGCGCGTCGGGTAGCGCATGCTCGAGCGGCCGCCGCGTCTCGCGCACATGACGCGGCAACGTGCGCTGGAAGGCTTCGAGTCCATCGGCGAGCCGCGACGCGTAAGCCCGGTCGCTTTCGTTGCGACGCGGCTGTTGCTCGATCAGCGCAGCTAGCTCGGCAAAATATGGCGCGAGCGGTGCGATCGCCGCGTCGCTCCAATGCAGCCTTTTGAGCAACTGACGCAGCGCGTGCAGCCGCGCGCACGCATCCATGAATTCCGAATTCAGACGCGAAAGCAGGCCGCTGCGCGAGCGCATCGTCGGATCTTCGAAAAACGAGAAAGCGCGCGTGGCCTCGAAGCCAACGACATCGTCGACGAGGCTCGCGAATCGCCCTTCGAATGCGCCCCTTTCGAGCCGTCCTGCCAACACCGCCGCAGCGAACGCAGTAAAATTAAGATACCGAGCGCGCAAAGTGCGATCGAGCAGCGAACCTGACTGCCGGGGCACGATCACCGCGCTGACCATGCCCGAGCAGAGAATGCCCACGGCCACTTCGGCGCCGCGGCCAAGTGCGGCGAGAAAGAGACCGTTGGGCTGCATCACGAGCGGAATGCCGATCAGCGCTGCCGTGTAGCCGGCGAGCACAAAACCGTACCAGCGAAAATGGCGATTCCTCATGGCGGCAGCCGTACAGGCGGCCACCCATCCCGTCATCCCGAGTATGTAAAGCTCGGGCTGCTGGACGAACACGGCGCCCAGCACCACCGCCGCGACCATTCCCACCGCCGTGCCGACGATGCGATAGAAGCTCTTGGCGAACACCATGCCGGAGAGCGGCTGCATGAGGACGAACACCGTCGTCATCGCAATGCGCGGCTGCGGCAGGTCCAGCAGCATCGAGATGCCCATGGCAAGCAAGCCGGCCGCGACCGTTTTCAGCAGATGAATCCAGATCGCGCCATCGGTGGCCTGCCAGTCGCGCAGCGCCCGTCTGGCGGCGCGCCATATGATTTCCGCGCGCCGACGCGAGTCGATCGCTCGATGTATCGCAGGCTGGCGGGTCATGACAAACGCTCGAACTGTTTCGAAGACAGGGGCCGATTGTAGGAGCGTCATTGCGCCGCATTAATGGGACGCGCGGGGAACCTCCGTTCCAGATCACTCAACAATGACGCGCCCCGACAGGCGGACAATATCGTTTCTGTACCGAACAAGAAGGTCAAGAAGGTCTGATGGATACGTTACAAAACATGCGGGTGTTTATCCGCGTCGTGGAAGCGGGCAGCTTCACGGCCGCGGCTCAGTCGCTGGATTCGACTACCGGCGCGATGTCGCGCGCGGTATCGGAACTCGAAGCGCATTTGCGCACCCGTCTGCTCAACCGCTCGACGCGCCGGCTTGCGCTCACGCCCGCTGGCGAGCGGTATCTCAAGCGCTGCTCGCAGATTCTCGCGGACGTCGATAGTGCGGAAGAAGAAGCGAGCTGCGCGCACGAACGCCCGGCCGGGGCGCTGCGCATGCATAGCTTTGCGAGTATTGGTCAGCAGTACGTGCTGCCGGCAATTTCGCGCTATCGCGCGCTGCATCCCGAGGTCACCGTCGAGCTGACGCTTTCGCAGCGCATGCCGGATCTCTTCGAAGGCAGCAGCGACGTCTCCGTGGTCACGGCGTCTTCGCTGCCGAATTCCGATCTCGTTTCGCACCAGCTGGGTTCGACGTACAGCATTCTGTGCGCGTCGCCTGGGTATGTGCATACGCATGGTGCGCCACGCACGCCCGCCGATCTCTCGCATCACGACTGTCTGATTCTCAAATCGCCGGCGTTTCCGGCGCATGAGTGGACGCTCGACGGGCCCGAGGGTAGCGTCGAGATGCAAGTGGACGGACCGGTGCAGGTGAATATCGCGGAATCGCTAGCCGTGGCGATACGCGAAGGCATGGGGATTGGGATGCTGCCGGTCTACGCGGCAATAGAAGGACTGCGTAACGGTACACTCGTGCGCGTGCTGCCGCAGCACAAGCTGCAGAAGACGAACGTGTACGCGCTTTATCCGTCGCGCAAATTCGTCGACGCGAAGACGAAGACGTGGGTGGAGTTTTTGCGCGCGCATCTTCCGCAAGTCATCGAGCGTGACCTGGCGCTGCTTGAAGAATTGACTCAAGAGCAGCTTGCAGATGCCGCAGAGGATGTTGCTTTGGCGAAAGACGCCGCGGTCACTGCAACTGTGCAGAAGGCTGCGCAATAGGCCTGCGCTTGTCGACGCTGGTTAACGTAAAAAGCCGTCCCGTGGACGGCTTTTTTGTTTCCTGCGTCGCGTCGAGCATTCAATTTTCCGCGCGCCCAAACGCCAGAACCCCGGCTCTCTTTCGGAGACACCGGGGTTCTGGACGTTACAGCATAAGGAGCCTGACGATTACCTACTTTCACACGGGCAATCCGCACTATCATCGGCGTGGAGCTGTTTCACGGTCCGGTTCGGGATGGGAA